>JABWBZ010000081.1 GCA_013359335.1 bacterium | reverse complement strand
GATAGGCGCCAGGGGTTGCGAAGCCCATAAGACCATATCTCATCACAGTTCCCTCCTGTGCCATCGGCTAGAGGGTTGTCTGGGGGGATGGTGTATTGACCAATGGGGCTGCAATCGGGTGGGTTGCCTGCGCCTGTGACATCAATCCGCAGGATGGAGCCAAAATGATCGGCCTCAATGGCATTTCATCTAAAAGACTCTGGGTCGGCCCGCTTGCCTTGAGATGTATTCAAGAAGGCGCGTCCGGTGATATTCATATTGCCGAAGGCGAATTCGACGGCATGGCGCTGGAACAGCACGACTATCCTGCCGTCGCCCTTTTAGGAAATCAAAACTGGCTCCACGGCTTTGCACAAAAACTCAAAGCCTTCAAGCCCGTTATCTATATCGATAATCCAAAACCCGGATGCGATCAAGAGAAATTGAAGTCTGAAACTGATATTCGTGAAAAGGCGATTTCTAAGATCGGCGACAGCTTTCTGAAAGCCGGTTATGAAAACATTCAAATTGCCAATCTCCCGCTCGATGTCAAGGATGTAACCGATTATTACCTGAGTAACCCAACTGTCGAAATCTTTAAATCACCGTATGAGCCTTCCAACGATTCGGAGACGCTTGAACATATCCGTATCGACGTACTGCGCAATGAAATCAATATCCCACAGATTGCGCGTTATCTCTTGCTAAAATACAAAATCATCTATCATAAGAAACTGCTCTGGATTTACCGCCACGAGATGGGAGCGTTTTACGAATTAGACGAGGCGTTGCTCGATTCCTACATATCGGACTTTTTGGAAGCCATCGACCCGACCCAGTCTACCGATCAGAATATCACGTCGATCAAAAAACGCATGATTATCTTCGTTCAGGCTAAAAAAGAATACCGGCCGGAAGTTCAAGCCAAACTCGCCCAGGAGTTTCTCTGTCTTGAAAACGGGATGCTCCATATCGCGTCGCGTCGGCTCTTTGCTCATAATAAATTTTTTTTCTCGTTCTACCGCTTTCCATTTAGGTATGATCCAAAGGCCCTCAGTCCCAATTGGGAAAGCTTCATAGAATTCGCTTGCGCTTCCAAGCATGAAGAAGGTTTCATGCCTGAACCCGGCGTGATGCTACTGATTCGCAACTACATGGCTTACGTGCTCAGCGAGTCCATTTCCCATCAGTTCTACATGCATATTATTGGTAATTCAGGCACAGGTAAAACGACATTGGGCAATGTGCTACTCAAAATGATAGGCCCGGATAAATCCATGATGATGAAGATCAATAACGATAAAGACCCGTTTCTATTGCAGAACATCCGGGGTAAGAAGTTCATCTTTGTCAACGAAATGGACAGCTCTTACATGGAATCTTCGGTCGAAGAAATGCTGAAGTCCCTGACCTCGTTCGATCCCATAGCCATCCGGCAGATGTACAAAGGCTTCAAAGACGCGCGCAACGAGGCCAAAACGCTTGTTTGCTCCAATAACTTTCCGCATACGACGGATAGTTCCGGGGCTTTGATGCGAAGGCTGTTACTGGTGAAATTCGACCGTGTGATCCCCAAAGATCAGGCTTCCAAATGGATCGGCGAGACGAACAACTTTGAAACAGAACTCTCTGGGATATTCAACTGGCTCTTGGAAGGATTCAGAGCCATCGAAAAAGAAGGTCATCAGGCCTTCGACCTTCCGCCGGTCTGCAAGGAATGGAAAAAGGAAATCGTTACCTATTCCAACCACATTATCAATTGGGCAAGAGAGAACACCAAGATCAATAGCTACAACGGCGAAGAGAATAAACCATACCCCGATAAATTTCGTTCCCGCACTTCAGAACTTTACACGGATTATGACAACTGGTGTATGGTAAACGGTGTGGGCAAATTCAAACAAAACCGCGTGCATTTCAGCCGTAAGTTATTGCAGGCCTTTCACGAGTTCATCACCCGCGACAGGATGTTTGAAGGGCGCGTTATGATCGGTATCCGGCTTAAGACAATGGAAGAACGGGAAACGGAAGAACGGGAACTCACAACGAGGGTTCTAGGGTTCTGATGAAAAAACTTTCTTCGTTTATAAGACTGAATTCAAAGTTTAGTGTCATGGTATTAAGACTTATAGAAACAACTTTTTAATTCATGACAGTAAAACAGTAAGATTTTAGAGTATCAAAGAGCGATAATTGCTCATCAAACGAAGTTCTGTTACTGACATGGGTTCTGTGGGGAATGAAACATTGTTCTTATTTGAATTGACCCATGTCAGTAAAAACGAAAAAAAACTTTTTTAGAAAACAAAAAAAAATTTTACAAGGCCTATGCAACCGGTATCTATCGAGAAATGCCGTGAGATTTTGAAGAAACACGGGAGGAATTATACTGACGAACAGATAAAAAGCGTTCTGAAACTCATTGAGGCCTTGCTTTCCCTTCCGGACGCTTGTAACTTTAAACCGAATCTAACCCTGAGCGTTGCATCATGAAAAAAGCGATTGTCTATCTGCGGGTATCGACCGACGAACAAGCCGAAGGTTATAGTCTCGGCTACCAAGAAGAACGTTTGGTATCCTACTGCGAGCGAAACGAGATCAGCCCTGTTGTCATCTTTCGTGAAGATGCGAGCGGCAAAACCATTGACGGCCGCCCGGAGTTAAAGAAGGCATTGGATTACGCCAAGAAGAACAAAAAAGAGATCGATTACTTTCTTGTCTTGAAATGGGACCGTTTCTCACGTTCCGCCCACGATGCGTTTGTTTTGATAAAACTTTTTGAGAACTTGGGGATTACCGTACAAGCCATCGAACAGCCGATTGATTTTAACGTTCCCGAACAACTGGTCATGTTGGGCGTGTATATCACCTTCCCGGAAAGCGAGAACCGTAGAAGAAGCCTGAATATCCGGGGCGGAATCCGCAGAGCTAAAAAATTAGGGCGTTACTGTACAGCCGCACCCTTCGGTTATTCCTATCAGAAAGACAGTTCGGGGAGGAAGGTGTTGGTCCCCAACGAAAAGGCGCACATCGTAAAAGCCCTGTTCACCGAATTTGCCAAAGGAATCTACACCTATGCAGAACTCAGAAGATACTGCCGCAAGAACTTTAACCGTTATTTTACCAAGAACTACTTCAAGGATTTGCTCTCCAATGTAGTCTATGTTGGCAAAATCAAGATCGACAAGCAAAACGATGAACCGGAACGTATCATTGACGGCGTTCATGAACCGATTGTTGATTGGGAAACTTTTGAAACGGTCGGTCTGATTCTGTCCGGGAAAAAACGGTCATGGAAGGTTGTGAAGGGTAATGAAAAGTATCCGCTCCGGGGTATGCTTCTTTGCCCTCAGTGTGGCAACAATCTGACAGCAAGTTCTTCAAGAGGCAGGAATGCACATTTTGATTATTACCATTGCCGGAGACCATGCAGAGAGCGGAATAGATCAGAATTGGTACACGAAGCGGTTCACGAACTCGTAGGAAGCTACAAACTTGCGCCTGAATGGGCAGAAATTGCCCAGATCATGATTGAAAAGAAGATGAAAGAGAGCACCGCTCATTTTCGGCGTGAATCGAATTCACTACAAGGCGAGCTTCAAAAGATAGAAGAAAAGCTGTTACTGGTCGATGAAAAATTTGTCTTAGGTGAGCTAAACGCCGAATCGTACCAAAGGCTCATGGCGAAATACGAACAGGAAAAAGTGGCACTGAAATTTCGTCTTGCCGAATACCAAAAGCCAGACTCTGCGATCTCAGAGCAAACATCCTTCGGTCTGAATGTGCTTGCGAACCTTGACCGATACTATATGCAAGCTAACGCCCAAGCGAAGGTTCGACTTCTCGGTTCGATATTTCCTGGAAAACTAATTTACGAAAATGGCAAGTGTCGAACCGCCGAAATCAACCCCGCAGTGGAAATTTTATTTAACAAAATCAACAGCTTAGACAGCCCGAAAACAAAAATTCACGACCCGAAGATCGTGAATTTTGTAAATGTGGAGACGACGGGAATTGAACCCGTGTCCGAGAATAAGCTACTAAAGACCTCTACGTGCGTAGCGCCGCTTTTTATTTTAACTTACCTATCAAAAGCGAACCAAAAGCAGGTAAGCGAGCTCGATAATCCCTTGCGGGATATTCGCCTTGTGCCTCCGAGCATTGGCACTCGGCTAGTCTATCAAAATGACGTCTTAACCAACCTCGATAGACGGAAGTAAGTTAAAACGGACTGCAGAGAATTAACTCTTAGGCAGCCAACGCGTATGCGTTGTTGTTGTTTATTGGTTTACCGTTTGGTTTACGAGCACACGGAAAACGCTCGGCACGCAATCCTTAGCGACCTAAACCCGTCGAATCCAGTTCGTCCCCATTTTTCAAAGAACATTCACATTCATAAAACGTCATGGCTGCATTTTAATTCCGCCACTCGCGACCATAAAGTATAAGAAATCCTTAAAACCGCAAGCACTAATTGTCATACCCGTCCCGACAAGTCGGGAGGTATCCAGATCAGTAACCTTGTTCTTTTCTTTGTCTTGATACAAAAAAACCAATTTGCTTCATTCATTAGCATAGTCAAGTCGCAACCGATGATTTAAATTCGCAACCTTGAGCGTCAAGTGAAATCCAAGTTTGGAGATTTTTTCGATTTTTTTGAAATTGATTTTTTCAAAATCGTCGCCGGGTTTGTGATAATCTTCCGTCATGCCGTCAAAGAAAAAGACGATCGGAATATTCCAGCGCGCGTAATTATAATGATCGCTGCGGTAATAATACCGGTTGGGATCGAACGGATCGTCGAAAAAATAATCGAACGTAAATAATCCCAATTCCTTGTTCGTTTCTTCGTTCAGTTTTTTCAATTCGCTGCTCAGTTTATCCGATCCGATCACGTAAATACTGTCCGCGCTTTCACGCCCGACCATGTCGAAATTCAATTGACACACGATCTGGGATAACTCAAACGGGCGTCGCGTATCTTCATCCGTCATGTATTCGGAGCCGAGCAATCCTTTTTCTTCGCCGCTGTGAAAGACCACGAGCACGGATCGTTTATTGGTTTTCGATCGTGCGATAGCGCGCGCTATTTCCAAAACCGTGACGGTGCCCGAAGCATCGTCGTCGGCGCCGTTGTGGATTTCGCCGCCGCTGACGCCAAGATGGTCGTAATGAGAGCCCAGCGCGACATATTCATTTTTCAAGACGGGATCGTTGCCTGCAATCACCCCGACGACGTTTTGTGCTTCCGTACGCGTATAGTCAACCATCACGTTGATCCGCGCCGACGACTGTTCCACCGTAAAAGCCGGAAGATTTTTTTTCAATACGATCAATTGCCGCAAGCTGTCGTACGAAACCGGCGAATTTTTCAAAATGGTCCTGAAAAAAAGTTCGCTGGCGTAATAAAACGGTATGCGCGTCGAATCCGCCGCCATCAGATCGGGCGTTGAAAATTCAATCCGGCTCGCCTTGAAATAGCCGACGAGTTCGCTCCATTTTTCCTGAATCGTTTCATTGCCGAGCACGAACAACGCTTTCGCGCCGAGTTCCCGCGCGCGGTGACGCTTGTAAAATAACGCGCTGTGGTACGAACTCGGAATCGGACCGTAAAAAAATTTTTCATCATCGGATTCCGGCTCGCCGTCGAAAACCAAAACGATTTTATCGTTGACGTCGAGATTTTTGTAATCGTCGTAACCGAATTCCGGCGCGGTGATGCCGTAACCGGCAAAAACGAATTGACCTGCCGTATGGCATTCAAAAAGAAAATTGTGAAAATTGGCGAAATAATCGCCGTACGTATAAATTTTTTCACTGCGCGCCGCGCTGTCATAGATCGCGACGACCGAACTGCCGAGCACCGTAACTTTGGTAGCTTCGAATTTCTGGAAATACGTCAGACTGTCCGAATCGCCGTCGTAAGCAAACGGCTGAATACCGGCCCGCTGCAATTGCCCCGCAAGATATAACGAGGCGATTTTTTCACCGCGCGTTCCCGCTTCACGCCCTTCGAGTAAATCGCTCGAAAGAAACCGCAGATCGCTCATGAGCCGGCTGAGATCAAAAGGTTTTTCGGCAACGGTTTCGTAAGGCCGAAAAATCGGTGTACATCCGGACAGAGCTATACTAAATCCGATGACGAACAAACGGCGCAGTTTTAGAATGTGTCTTGTCATTTCTTTTTATTAAGAATGTCACGCTGATCCGCCTCAGGCGAACAGCGTATTTTAATTAGTTATTTAATTCAGACTCCGAACCAAGTTCGGAGTGGCTGTAAAAAACAAAAAGCATAGTAAGCACGCCGCATCAATGAAAGCAAGCAATTTTTCAGTTGTCCAAATGCTAATGAAATCGTACCATACGCCATGTTCAGCGTAATTTTTTATTACAAAGCGACGAATACGTACGCCCTCAATGTCCTGATCGGAGCGATCCAGGAAAAAATCGATTCGCCCGATCTGGAAATAATTCTGGCCAATCGCGTCGATAATTTGATAACGGCTATCCGCGACGCGCGGTCGAAAGGACGGAAAGTACTCACGGGCTGGTCGTTTTATTCGCCGCATTATGCGAAATGCATCGCTGATTTGAAAACAGTAAAACAAGCGATCGCCGATCAGGAAGTAATTCATCTGGCCGGCGGTGTTCATGCAACAGCCGAACCTGAAAGTACGTTGAGCGCGGGTTTTGATTACGTCGCGGTCGGCGAGTCGGAGAAAACCATTGTTGCGGTTGTTCAAAATCTCCTCGCCGGAAAAACGATTGAGACCGTCAAAGGCATTGCGCGGTTGAGAAATGGAAAATTAATTTCAAACGGCCCGGGCGAATTGATCGATCTGGACGAATTCCCGCCGATGGCGCCGAAATTTCCCCGCGTCAATCCGATTGAAATTACGCGCGGCTGCGTCTACGCCTGCAGTTTTTGCCAGACGCCATTTATGTTCAAAGCACGCTTCCGGCATCGTTCCGTCAACCATGTGTGCGAGTACGTCGCGTTCATGATGAACGAAGGCGCGAAAGACGTACGTTTTATTACGCCAACGTCGTTGTCGTACGGTTCCGCCGATGAGTCTGTCAATTTAGAAAAAATTGAACACCTGTTGCGTTCCGTCCACGGCGCCATCGCCGGACGCGGGCGGATTTTTTTCGGTACGTTTCCATCGGAAGTTCGCCCCGAACATGTCACGCCGGAAGCCTTGCGCATCATCAAAAAATATTGCCACAACGACAACATCCTGATGGGCGCGCAAAGCGGTTCGCTGACGATGCTCGATCGGCTCCATCGCGGCCACGACGTCAAATGTATCCAACGCGCCGTGCGTTATTGTATTGAAGAAGGGTTTTTGCCCAACGTCGATTTTATTTTCGGATTACCCGGAGAGACACGCGAGGACATTCGCGCATCGTTGGCGCTGGCGGACGAACTCACGGCAATGGGCGCGCGCATTCACGGCCACACATTTATGCCGCTGCCCGGTACTCCTCTCAAGAATGCTCCCGCCGGCCATGTCGATAACGAAACTCTATCCCATCTGCACAAGCTTGTTGCCAAAGGTAAACTCTACGGCCAATGGAACGAGCAAACGGAAATCGCCCACACTCTTGCCTCGCGGCGATCCGTTTAATTACCTGTTCAAGTTATTCACAATCTGAAAAATTATTGATTTTCCGATAGCCATCGGAAAAATTCTTCTGCGTAAATCAAAGTTTTTTAACTAATTTTAAGTGGCTCGGTTATTGTAATGTATCGAATGTAATTTTGGGAGGTTTTATGATTAAACTAATTACTTCCATTTTTTTAGTCATAGTGTGGACAACACTGTTTGGATGCGATGAGGATCAAACAATTGCCGATGAAAATAATCTTTTAGTCAACGGATCATTTGAAGATCGCGGTAAAGGCTGGACTTTATTCCAGGCCAATCAAATTACTTTCGATCACGATGTCCCTGATACCGGCGGCTATTTATCGGCCAGAATTTCAGAAAACTGGGGCGAGCCTTTTTCTTTGAGGCAGTCAGTAGCTATTTCTGCGGGGCAACACGTCATCCGTTTGTCATGTTGGGGAAAGACAGAAGGAGCGGACGGAACATTCGGATACAACTTTACCCATTCAATTGAATTACTCAAAGCGATCGCGATCACTGACACGAACTGGACTTATTATTCAATGCAAGACACCATTAATCTGCCACAAAACGACACAATGGTTGTCAAACTGCAAGGAGCCTTTTCTCAACTTGCACCGCGCAGCGTTTGGTTTGATGTATGCCGGCTTGAATTGACTGATCCACAATAAAGGAATGTACCCATGCGTGTTTTTCTAGCCATACTGGCTCTGACTCTTTTTGCCTGTGACAAAAACGATGAATCCGATAAACAGGTTGCCCTAAGCGGAACCGTAAAATTTATCGCACTGGAAGGCGGTTTTTATGGTATCGAAGGCGACGACGGCGTGCATTATGATCCCATCGATTTTGATGAACGATTCAAACAAGATGGGCTCCGCGTTCGAGTCAAAGGCCGCATCGATCCGTCGATCGGCACGATTCACATGTGGGGGTATTCACTCATCATCACTCACATAGAGGAGGAAACATGGCCCGTCGATTTTTATTGATCCTTACGGTTATAGTTTTATCGTGCAATTCGGGCGATTCTATCGATCGGGATTATTTAATTTTCGGAAAATATGCCGGATTTTGTTTAGAGAATTGCACGCATATTTTCAAAATTGAAGATCAGTCTTTGTTTGCCGACACGCTTCAGGAGTATCCCGGCGTGAATCATCCGTATGAAGGTTCATACATGCCTTTGACGCAATTTCAATATGAAAAATCCAAAATCCTGCTCGATGCCATTCCCGATCAGATTTTTTCACTCGACGACACCGTCATTGGCCAGCCCGATGCCGTTGATCAGGGCGGCTATTACATCGAAATTAAAACCGCCAACGTTCATCGCTATTGGCTGATCGATACGGATTTATCGCGAGCGCCTGAATTTATGCATGACTTTCTTAATCTGGTCAATGATCGTGTTATGACCATGTACGATAAATAATCGCTCTCCAAAATTTCATCCCTGAATTGGCTCTACTCGTCACGCCTTTCCAGTCATTCATCACAATAGGCTTTCGCCACGGAAATTCCGTATGTAATTTGAATGCAGTTTTTATCATTAAATAAAAAGGAATTCCGATGAAATTTTTGTTGGCATTATTCATGATCGCGGCGCTTCCGGTTTGGGCGCAATGGAAATGGCCTGAAAAAGGACAAAACCTGAAAATCCTTCCCAAAGACACCAAACCGGAAGAGCTTCGCAACGCGATGATAGAACACGTCAACGGGCTCGGCGTGCGCTGCACGTATTGCCATGTCGGTGAAGAAGGCAAACCTCTCACAGAATTTGATTTCCTGTCCGATGCTAAACGCCCCAAACTCATCGCGCGTGAAATGATGGCAATGGTCAAAACGATCAATTCGCAATTGATCCGAAATGCCGTCAAGGATAATCCTGAACCCATCGAGGTCACGTGCACGACGTGTCATCATGGAAGCCCCAAACCCCGGAAGATCGAGGACTTGTTGATTGAAACCTACACATCCAAAGGCGTCGATAGTTTGAAAACGTTGTACAAAAATTTGCGTGAACAATATTACGGGAGTTTTGTTTACGATTTCCGAGAAGGCGTGCTTTTAAGAGTGTGCGACCGTTTGAAGACAGCCGACGACGCGGCCGTTCTGGCTAATTTCAATGCTGAATTTTTCCCGACGGAGCGAACGTATATGACCGTCGGCGGATGGATGAAACAAAAAGGCGACAAAGCGGGCGCCATTCAGGCGTACGAAAAAGTTTTATCGATCAATCCGAAAAATGCTCAAGCTCAAAAACAGATCAACGAACTGAAAAAGTAGCCTACCTTTCCATCCACATTTTAAAATCCGCCGCTTTTTCCTGGCTGACGTGAATTTCTTCTTTGACAGCCGGAACGAGATCGACGCGGATTTTTCCTTTTTCAAAAGGTTTGAATCGCGCAACGGACTGAATGTGCGCAAGGTATTTGCGATTTAACCGGTAAAAATATTTCGGATCGAGTTCTTCTTCTAAAACGCCCAGCGGTTTATCCAGCATGTATTTTTGTCCTGAACGATCGACTAAAAAACTAATTTTAAATTCACTGTAGAAATAGGCCATTTCTTCGGTTTTGATCGACACGAAATCAACGCCCTTTTTCACCAACAGGCGTTCTTTGTAACGCGGTTTCTCGGCGGCAACGGTTTGAAGCAGCGCATCGATCCGTCCGGTAAAATGCGAACGCAATTTTTCATATTTCTGCAAAGCGTTTTTGAGTTTGTCTGCACGGATCGGCTTCAATAAATAATCGATACCGTTGTAGCCGAACGCTTCGATCAGGTATTCGTCGTACGCCGTTGTAAAAATCACCGGGCATGTAATTTTGAATTGCTTGAAAATTTCCAACGACCGTCCGTCGGATAATTCAATATCCATCAGAATCAAATCCGGCGTTTCGTTCTGCGCCAGCCACGACACGGATTCGCGAATGCTGCCAAGCGTTCCTGCAACACGAACGGACGCATCGGCTTGTTTGAGCAGGCGAGTCAATTGATCGAGCGCCGGCTTTTCATCTTCGATGATCAATACGTTCATGCCGACGTCCTCAGGAGCGGAAGTTTAACGGTAAAAAACTGATGTTCATTCAGAATTTCGATTTTACGATTCATGATCAATTCAAAACGTTCGCTGAGCAATTTCAATCCGATACGCGACGACGGCTTTTTATTCAGGCGTTCCTGCACGGGATTGCGTACGATCATCGTATCGCCGGTTAATTCGAAATCAACGTTCAACGGCCGCCGCTCGGAAAGTTCATTATGTTTCACCGCGTTTTCGAGCAGAATTTGTAATGAAATCGGCGGAATGAGCAGATCGTCCGGCGATGCGGCGTCGGGCAGATGAATCCGGATACTCTCTCCGAAACGAATTTTCATCATCGCATAATAATGATTTAAAAACTCCAGTTCATCCCTGAGAAAAACCATCTCTTTATCTTTATTCAACAAAATATACCGGTATACGTCGGCAAGACTTTCATTGAATAGCAGCGCTTTCTTCGGCTCATGCTCGATCAGGTACGAAAGCGTGTTCAGCGAATTAAACATAAAATGCGGATCGATCTGCGTTTTCAGGGCTTCCAGTTCCGCTTCCGCTTTCGCACGCTGAAGTTTTTCAAACGTCACACGGTCGCTTTCTCGTTGCTGGATCAGATATACCGTTTCGTACACGTGCGTAATAAAAATCACGCAGATCACGCACATCAGCGTGACAAGTTCGATCACGTTCCACTGCACAGCGAGTCCCGACAATGCGTACCATCCAAGCAGCATTCCTACGGTCAGCGGCGCCGTGTAAAACACGTTGGCAAACAAAAGCAGGATCAATTTGCGGACGGGATGATTGAACCAATCGTAATAGCGCCGCTGCTGCAACAGGAAATAACGATTACCATGCCAGATCAAAAATGAAATGAGAATGAAATAAATATAACCCCACCAATGCGCGGGATGACTCCATGGCAGAGCTCCGAAAAGTCCGGTCAAATGTGGAATTATCAGTCCGAATGAAGGAATCCCGATCAGGCGGATTTTGCCGTCTTTTAATTCGGATGGAAATTGAGCGAAAAATTCAGTATTCGATTTTTCGTTTTCAGTTGCCATTTTTCCGGTTTCGGATTATTTACCTTTGACAAATGCACGTATTGTCGTTTAAATTAAAGCCGTATTCGGAGAATAACAACTTTTAAGTTTTTCAAATTGGAGTCGATGTCAGTTCGAGCGTGTCGAGAACGACATTGAATAATTGCTTTTCTTCGAGCCTTTTTTTCGATTGAACTCGAAGTGATATTCTATTGATGTTAATTCGATCAAAAAATCTATAACCGATCTTGGAGGTACATCATGCGTGAATGGATCGTTGCAATGTTATTGCTCTTTGGGTTTCTCGGATTATCGGCACAAGAAAAAAAATACGAAATGAAAATGTATTTTTTTGTCATGTTGAAAAAAGGTCCGAATCGCGATCAGGACACAACCAAAGCGAAAGAATTGCAAAAAGGCCACATGGCCAATATTCAAAAAATGGCCGATATGGGAAAACTCGCCATTGCCGGGCCGTTTATGGATGACGGCGACTGGCGTGGAATTTTTATTTTAGATGTAGCGACTAAAGAAGAAGCTGAAAAATTACTAACCAACGATCCGGCGATTGCCGCAGGACGATTGGCGTACGAAATTCATCCCTGGTGGGGCGCACGCGGTTCTAAATTACCATAAAAAAGGAGTACAACCCATGGACATGTCACAGATCAATTATCTCGCCGTACTTGTGGCGGCGTTGTCGTCGTTTGTTATCGGCGGCATTTGGTATTCGCCGATTTTATTTGCGAAAGCATGGATGGTAGAAAACGGTTTTACCGAAGAAAGTTTAAAAGGCGGCAGCCAGGGAATGATTTTCGGCGGATCGTTTATCTTGGCGCTGATCATGTCGTTCAACCTCGCCTCCTTTCTGCAAGGCCCGCCGGATCTTGCATGGGGCATTACGGCCGGCGCATTGGCTGGCATCGGCTGGGTCGCCTGCTCCATCGGCGTCACGTATTTATTCGAACGCAAATCGATGAAATTATTTCTGATCAATGCCGGCTACCATGCCGTCACGTTCATGATCATGGGCGGGATTTTGGGAATATGGAAGTAGCAAAATTTTGACAGCTTTATTAAATGTGGGTCGTTGAAAACATTTGTTTTCTACAATTAAACTCCGGCGTTATTTATACGATGAATGCCGGAGTTCTTTATTTATTTCAAAAAAATAAGTTTTTTTATTTACATTTTTCTAATTTCATATTATCAATACGTTTTCAAAACAGGCTTACAAATGAACTTGGAATCCTTCCGCCTCCACTGCCTTGCCAAGAAAAACGTCACCGAAGAATTTCCGTTCGATGAAGAAACGTTGGTTTTCAAAGTTGCCGGGAAAATGTTCGCCCTCGCCGATATTCATGTATTCGAAAGCGTCAATCTGAAATGCGATCCTGAAAAAGCGGTTGAACTGCGCGAGCGGTACGAACAAGTAATGCCAGGTTATCACATGAATAAAAAACAT
>JABWBZ010000375.1 GCA_013359335.1 bacterium | reverse complement strand
GTGACGGCTGTCACGGTCATTGACCGGAATTGATAGTAACATGCTTTTTAGACCCAATACTGGTTTACCTCAACGCAAAACCGGTATTAATCGCGCGACCCAAATTTAACGCGAAGACGTTTCAATTTTTTAACACTGTGGAGGAAGTATGAGATCCAAACTTTCATTATTTTTAGCATCGATTATGATGCTAACATTATTTGCCTTTATCGGATGCGGGGATGACGAACCGGGTACAACGAATTTTGACACGCAGCAGGAGGCTATGACTGCGTGGAATGCAGGCGCGAGCAGCCAGATGTTTATTGCTTATCAATTGGCTTTGACGACCGCGCAGCAAGGGATTTCTTTTTCAGGTGACTTTGATGACATTGGAGGAATCTTTTTAAAGAGAACAAAGGGCTTTCGCAAATTCAATACTTCAATGGCCAATGGCTATCAGGGAAATGGTCTTTGGATCTTTGACACAACGTTTACGGAAGAAGGTTCGGGCGATTTTGATTTGCATTTCGAACTCGATTTTGATCAATTTGATGCAAACGGTTATCCGAATGCTCAAACCAATACGGTGGACTATGCTATGAATTTGGCATGGGACTTCAGCGAAGTCGGTGAAGGCACATTTATTTATAATTACGACGTCGATTTGAATTTGACTGGAATTCAAGGCTATAGGGCCGAAACCGGTAATGCGACTTTAAACGGTACCGCCGGGTTCGGTATTAACTTGGAAACACCGGCACAACAAGGTCAACCGGCTTATGATTTCGAATACTCCTATTCTATCAAATTCAATTCCATCGCCATTGCGCCGGGCGACGATGCTTATCCGCTCGAAAGCGGTTCGATTGAATTTACGTATAAATATGGCATTGATCCCAATGTTCAAGGATTTGAAGAATTCAATGTCAAAGGGAAGATTACTTTTGACGGCGATAACACGGCCATTTTAGAATTCGGTGGATTTACATTCACATTGAATCTCGATACCGGCGATATTACACCGGCGTAATTAAAAATGTAGGAAGATACCGCCCCGTTCCGTATTAAACGATGGGGCGGTTTTGTTTTTTTTAATCACCCCACCTGCCACTTAAAAATCATGACTAAAATGAAAACTGTAAACGTGTGCTGCCGCATTGTTTGGATGGTTATTTGGCTTTTGAGTGTGTCATTTTCGGCAAAAGCCCAGACCCGAATAGTTTATAACGACGATTTCACCGATAATGCCCACTCATGGTATGAAGGCGATACTCAGGATTATTATCTGAAAGTCGCTTATGGCAAATATATTTTTGAAAGTAAAAACACCAAAACATGGATGATGACGCGATCCGTCGGATTAAGCGAATACGAAGATTTTGTGATTGAAACCAACATGCTCAAAATTAACGGTGAGGATAATAACTGCTTGGGTCTTTTATGGGGATATAAAGATGCAAGCAATTGTTATATGTTCGGCATCAGCGGCGATGGAAATTATCTGTACGGCAAATGGGAGAATGGAACCTACTCCAGCCTCATTCAATGGACGTCGTCATCGTATATTAATAAATACAATTCGCTCAATAAACTCACGGTCGAAAAATCCGGCGAGCAGTTGAAGCTTTATATCAACGATCATTTAGTCGAACAAACGTACTACGAATATCCGAAAGGTTCTGAAGTCGGATTTGCGTTGAATACAAGAGCCAGGGTCGAATTTGATAATCTTCTCGTCAAACAGCCGCCGCTGGGCTCGCCCATTTTTGAAGAAACGTTTGCGGACAATTCACGCAACTGGTCTTTGGGAGACGATAAATCGCGCTCTATGAAAGTCGAAAGCGGGAAGTATTATTTTGAACACAAGCGGAACGTCAACACATGGCTGAGTTGGGTTCCGGCTTCGATCAATGCGGTTGAAGATTTTATCATCGAAACGTCGATGCGAAAAACCAAAGGCGTCGACGATTATGGTTACGGAGTGATGTGGGGATTAAAAGATGAAAATAACCTGTATTATTTCGGCGTATCGGGGACGGGTTATTATCAATATGGGAAATTTCAAAACGGCAATTGGGTGAGCCAGATCAACTGGACGGCGTCTTCATTGATCAAAAAAGGCGAGGCCAATCTATTGTCAGTCAAAAAAGAAGGCTCGCAGTACAGTTTTTATATTAATGGCGAATACGTCAATACGGCTCCGTTCGAAGAATTCTTCGGCGATAAAATCGGTTTCCTGCTGAATATGAACATGAAAGTCGAAATTGAAGACTTGATGGTGCGGAGTTTAACCACCGATCAAGCTTATGAGGACGGTCATTATGATCAGCCCTATACCGATACGTATGCCATGTGGGATAATGCGTCGGCGGCTTATACAAGCGCACGGTACGAAGAAGCGCTGGCATTGT
>JABWBZ010000080.1 GCA_013359335.1 bacterium | reverse complement strand
AAACGGCCTTGCCGTTTTCTGAAATCGACACTTCACCGTGTCCGTGGATGTATTTCACATTGCCGGAAGGCAGATCGATACGGTAATCGGTGTCGAAAGGTATTCCTTGTGACAGGGAACGATCGATCGCCTGTCCGACACGCCGGCAGTCATCCGGCGGCATCAGCGCCAATATGCGATCTATAGGCATCGGCTTGGCATCGGTGACTTCGAAAATACGAAACATTTCATCCGACCACGACAGCGTTTTCGACGATACATTCCATTCCCAACTTCCGACGTGCGAGAGTTGCTGTGCCTGCGAGAGGCTGGTTTTGCTTCGTTCCAATTGGCTCTGAATATTTTTCAGGTCCGTAATGTCGCGTATGATGCCGACGAGAAATTTCTGGCCAACAATATCTTTGAAAACCGCTTTACGGGTCGATAGATGCTGCACTTGCCCTTTGGGATTCGTCATTATTTCTTCGTTATCGATTGTTTTTCCGGATTCAAAAACATGGTTGTCCATCGCCCAGAATACGTCCGCTTCGTTTTTTGGAACAAATTCGTAATCGGATTTTCCGATCAGTTCTTCGCGGGTCCGGCCCATAAATTGGCAGAACGCATCGTTGACCATGATGAAATTATGCCGCTCATCTTTGACGAATATAGGATCGGCGGCCGTATGAAGAATCCGGTCGAGGAAATTGCGCGTATTGTGCAGCGTTTGTTCGTTTTGAATACGTTCGGTTATGTCATGGGAATTGATCACGATATAGTTGTCGCTGACGGTTTGCACAAGCTTCCCACTGCCTTCCAGATGAATCCATGTTCCATTTTTATGTTGATACCGCAGGATTTGACGATGAATTTTGTCTGGGAATGAGATAATTTTCTGAATGGTTTCCATGGCCTGCACCTGATCCAGCGAATGGACGCGGGCGCAGACATTAGTGCCGTACAACTCTTCCTGCTCGTATCCAAGTAAGCGAGTTACCGACGGACTGTTGTACCGGATGGTGCCGTCCATGTTGATGACCGTGATCAGGTCTTGCGCGTTTTCGATGAGCGATCGGAAATACGTTTCGCTTTCGCGCAGCGATTCCGCCATACGTTTTTGCTCAGTGATATCTTCGACTTGTGCAATATAATAAAACGGCCTGTTATCCCTATCGAGCACCAGTGATACACTAAGTCTTCCCCACACGATGGCGCCGGTGCGATGAACATATCGTTTTTCCATTTGATAAGAATCGATTTGCCGGTTGGTCAAGGCGTCAAGATTCGACAGGTCATTCAAAAGGTCGTCGGGATGCGTGATGTCAGCGATCGTCTTCGACAGAAGTTCCGCTTCGGAATAGCCCAGTGTCCGGCAGAGAGCTTCATTGACCTGCACGCAGCGGCCTTCGAGATTGACCAGCGCCATGCCGATGGAAGCATGCGTAAATGAATTGCGAAACCGGGCTTCGATTTCGCGCAGTTTTTCTTCCGAATTTTTTTTGTCGGTCAGATCAATCGCGTTGATGACGACATAAGCCGATTCATTTTTTTTCTGAATGAGCGCTATGTTGCCGTTAAAATAACGCCATGATCCGTCCTTGTGGCGAACGTGGATTTCAACATTTCTTACTGTTTCATGATTGACGGCGAGGTTTTTTAAAATGTCTTTGGTTCGGTTTTGATCGTCGGGTTTAAAAAGATCGAAAATCGGGCGTCCGACAAGTTCTCTGGAGTCGTAGCCGAGCGTATCGTGAATCGAAGGGCTTACGTACTGAATAAAACCTTCCACGTCAATAACGGCGATCGTGTCGGCCGAATGTTCGATCAGCGAACGGAAATACTGCTCGCTGCGAACGAGTTGATCCTGCAGGTTTTTGCGTTCGGTAATGTCTTCTTTGACCGCAACAAAGTGAGTGATTTCACCTCTGTTATTTGTAATCGGTGAGATCGACGCCGATTCCCAGTACAATTCGCCGTTCTTTTTCTTGTTATGAAATTCGCCGCGCCATTCCTGGCCGGATAAAATGGTTTTCCAGAGTTTTTGATAAACCTCGACGGCTGTTTCGCCCGATTTGAGTAATCGCGGATTCTTGCCTAAAACTTCATCCAAAGAATATCCCGTTACGTGCGTGAATTTGGGATTGACGTATTCGATACATCCATGAACATCCGTGATCACGACGGAAGCCGGATTTTGTTCTACGGCGCAAGAAAGCTGGCTCAGTTTGGTTTCAATCGCTTTTCGTTCTAGAATGTCGCGATAAATGGCGTAAACGCCGGTTTGATTTTGACCGTCGAGTTTGATCGGCGAGGCGAGAATATTGACCGGAATCAAATGGCCGTCTTTGTGTTTCCGGACGGCGTCGATGTCGATAAATTCTCCGCTGAGCACTTTACGCGTGAGTTCATATCCTTCACGAATCGTTACGTCGAGCGTGATGAGTTCGTCGATGGCTTTGCCCGCGCTTTCTTCCGGAGTGTATCCGAAAAGTTTGGAGAACGCGCGATTGATGTTAAGAATGCGATCTTCGTTGTCGAGAATGGCGATAGCTTCCGGTGAATTTTCGAAAAGATATTCGAAGTAGGCCGCGTCGGTCGCCGGCGTTTTGGGATTCAGTTTATACATAAATCAACAGTTAAATTAGCGATTATAGCAATCAGACTGGAATTAACCCAAAGAACATGCCGGAAAAAACTAATTTTAAGCGTAAATAAATTAAATAATTAAATGATGTCTTAACCAAAGTAAGCATGGATAAAAGCCTTATGTATGGAAATTATCCATCAACGCAGAAATTTTTATGGAATTTTAAACAATTTGGTGTCTTATGTATAAAAGCTCCCGATTCCGTTCATTGTTGAAATGCATATGCCGAGAAGCATGGGTCTTATTTTTTGTCAATAAACTTGCAAGAAATTCAGCGAGGGATGTATGAATTGTCCGAACAAGTGGGTATGGTTCTTAAATCTGGCAATCTTGGTTCATTCAGCTTTATCGCAGGCCATAACCGATTTTCGCGCCGGGCAAGCCGTGATTCACATTGTCGAACTTCGTCATGATTCCGTCCTGGTGATGGAAACCGTGAGCGGTGAACATCCGCGTCAACGGTGGCTTGAGTTTTTCAGGAATCGCCCCAACGACGCCGACGACTCATTACTGTACGTGAGAATGGGCCGGGGGCAAGTCATTGAAAACTTATTTATCGAATCGATGAATTTTGAACGTATCGAGAGCGCAGAGACGGCGCGCGGGAAATGGACTCTAAAGTACGCATTCAGAATGAGTAATTGTATCGTTTACAATACGGCGCCGCTGCGCCGCCAACCCAATGAAAAAATCGAACGCCAGTTCAGTAAACCGCTGACGATCGATAACTGCATATTCCGCAACGGGCTCGATTGGTCGGGCGTCGTTTTTGTCGATTCAGTCCGGATTGAAAATTCACACGTCAGCGGGATCGATTTTTCCGGAAGTACTTTTTGGAAACCGGTCGTGATCAACCGGGTGAGCGCTTCGAATCAACTGAATTTCAGCAAAATTTTATTTAATAGAAGCCGGATCGATTTGTCCGTCCGATCTTTTTTTTCGTTGACGGAAAGTTACATCAGCGATCTCGACATGTCGGACGCCATTTTCAACGTTCCGGCCTTTTTCAATCGAACTTTTTTTGGAAATCGGCTTTCGTTTTATCATACGCAGTTTTTAAAAGGGAGCGATTTGAGCGAAGCCAATTTCGCAAACAGTATGAATTTAAACGGAGCCACGTTCAAAAAATTTACTCGTTTACGGAATATCGATTTCCATGAAAATGATGTGGATCGGGGGCGCGCACTCATTCCCGGTTTATCGCTGCTGGAAAATGCCGATCTGGCCGACAGCGTCAGTCCGGATGAAAATATCGTCAAGTACGGTTTGAACTTAGTTACGCTCAAGCAAGTCTGGTTTGACCTCAGCGCATTTAATGTTAATGAAGCCGAGCGGCTATTGTCGTCGCTGATACAGAACGTAAATGCCAACGCCAATGCTCCGGAGGAACTGCGCAACGACGCCCTGGCGAGGCTAAAATACCAGGTGATTCAATTGCAGCGGATCAATCCGGAGACACCGGCATGGGATAAGGCTATTCTCGCTGTCCTGGAAGTCATCGTACGCAACGGATACGAAGGCGGGGCGCGCTTTTTTTTGACCTCGCTGATCGTCGTCGTATTTTTTTCACTCCTCTATCAAAGCCGTTACATGGCCGATGTGGCGGTCATGGTGAAAGGTGAACATGTGAAAACCGAGACTAAGGAAATGAAATCCGGCCTTTTTTCCAAGGTGAGCGGTCATTTTCTGGCGCGCCTGTTGGAATTTTTTCAAGCAATGTGGTTCAGCGTGTACATATTTCTCTCGCCAAAATTTCCGTCTGAAATTTTCCAACGTTCCTCCGTTTTTCAGTTGATCGCGACGATCGAGTGGGTTTTCGGCGTTTGCATGATGATCGTGTACTTCGTTTTCATCGCGAGCAATTATGCTTTTATCCGAAGTCTGCTGGGCATATAACCTTACTATTAACCAAACCGATGGGGGAGTTTATGAAAGGAGTTCATGAGATCCGGAATTTAGTTCAATCGAATCACGCCGATCCGTCGTTTTGCGTAAAAAAACTGGCAACGCTGGCGGGGATCAGCACGTCGTATCTTCGGGAATGCGTTCATCGCAATTATCGGGTTTCTCCGCACGAACTTATCGAGGACTATCGCCTCGAGCGGGCGGTTTCCTTGTTACGGTCGTCGAGTCTTCCGGTGGAAGATGTTGCCGTCGTATCGGGCTTCTGGAGTACTAAAACATTTCGCCGCGCTTTTCGCCGTAAATATGGGTGCCGTCCTTCCGATTACCGTCAAGGACCTGATCCGGCTACACGAAAATGATAATTTTTTCACGTCGAAAATGACCGGCTTTTCTGCTATCGTATTTTGTTGCTCGTTTGGTTTTGATGTGTTGATGAAATTCGTTTATCCGTTTTTGGGTGAATATATTAGCCGCCAAGTTACACAATTTCTTAAATAAATTAATGGCTATTTACTTTCCCTAATCTTATATTCATTCCATCCTTTCTGGTGCACATCTGACGTTTTAAAACAGTTCAAAATATTTTTATATTTTAACATTACACGAGCGAGTGGACTATGAAAAAACTTCGTATCGGGATTATCGATCTTGTTACCAAAGGGCCGACGAATACCATGTACGCGCGGCTGATGCATGCGAATTTGGCCGGTATCATGTCGCAGGCGGTGGCGGTTTGGTGCGAGGAACAAGGCCACAGCGTGACCTTTGTGTGTTATACCGGGCGGGAAGATTTGATGGCGGAAATTCCAGCCGATCTCGATATGGTGTTTATCTGCGCTTTCACGCAGGCCGCGCAATTGTCATACGCGCTGAGCAACATGTTTCGATCGCGCGGCGCCGTCACGGTGCTGGGCGGACCGCATGCGCGGTGTTATCCCGAAGATGCGGTGTTTCATTTTGATTATGTTCTGGGATTTACGGATAAAAAAATTATCGAAACGGTTTTGCAGGAAAATGCTCAGCACCGTCCTGTCGGTCGTCAGTTAGCCGCCGCCCAGCAGCCGACGCACGTTCCGGGCGTACGGGCGCGGTGGAAATTCATCGAATCGACTTTAAAAAAATCGCCGGTTTTTAAAATCGTCGGCATGCTCGGAAGCCTCGGATGTCCGTACACGTGTTCGTTTTGCATCGATGCGGTTGTGCCTTACCAGCCGCTGGATTTTGACGAAATGAAAGGTGACCTGCAATTTTTATTGACAAAATTTAAACGCCCGCACGTCGGTTGGCACGATCCTAATTTCGGTATTCGTTTCGACGATTACATGACGATGATCGAAGATGCTGTCCCGCCCGATAGTATCGATTTCGTTTCCGAGAGCAGCCTGTCGTTGCTGTCTGAAGAACATGTTAAACGGATGAAACGCAATGGTTTCAAAGCAGTCCTTCCGGGAATTGAATCATGGTACGATCTCGGCAACAAATCAAAAACCGGCAAAAGCCAGGGGATGGAAAAAGTGAAGCGCGTGTCGGATCAAGTGAATATGATTCTGCAACACATTCCGTACGTACAGACCAATTTTGTACTCGGTCTTGATTGCGATGAAGGGCCGGAGCCGTTTGAACTGACGGCCAAATTTCTCGACATGACGCCTGGCGCATTTCCGGCATATTCGCTATTGTCGGCCTTCGGCCGCGCGGCGGAACTGAATCTCGAATATCAAAAAGCTAATCGGGTACTGCCATTCCCGTTCCATTTTTTGAATAACAATCACGCGATGAACGTCCGCCCGAAAGGTTATCAATGGCCGGAATTTTATGATAATTTAATCAAACTCAGCACCCATAGCTTTTCATGGCCGCGGATTTTGGCCAGATTTCAAGCTACCCATGCCGCGATTCCGCGGTTATTGAATTTTGTCAGAGCCGTTTCATCCGAAGGGTTTGGCCGTATTCGCTACTACAAAGAAATTCGACAACGGCTCGACGACGATCGCGCGCTTAGAAGTTATTTCGAACAAGAGTCGACGGATCTGCCGGATTTTTATATTCAACGTATCAAGCGCGATCTCGGTCCGCTCTGGTCGTGGCTTCCGAATAATGCGATTCATCATGACGCGTATGTCTATTTGAAATCGCAAGCTCTTTCCGTTGGAATGATCGCAAGAGCATAACCGATTTATTTTTTGCGGATTCGGCGTCTGTGCGAGATAATATTTGGAATCGCAACTTTATTTTCATCTCAATCGGAATACAATCGGCATCGACATTTTTACTCTCACGGGTCTATCGCGCTGCATCGCGGGTGTAAACTGGCATTTTCGGACTACCTCTAATGCCGCTTTCCCAAATCCCACATTACCATCTTCTAATAAGATCGATGCATTTTCAACTTTCCCGTCGATTCCAATCACGATGCTTACCATTACTTTGCCTTCAATGCCTGCTTGCCTTGCCAGATCAGGATATTTGAGATTTTTTTGGATGAAGGCATGACCGCCTATTAAATGCGGGGGCTCATCATAAACAATAAATATTTCAGGTTCTTCAGTTGAATGTTCGATCTCGTTGATCAGTGGCGGTTGCGGAATCGTATTCGTTACGACCTCGGTATCAGCAATGTCATCATCGAGCAATATTTCGTCGGCCACGGCGATGGGCATCGCGGGGCGTTTGGGAACCAGAGCGCGTTTTTCCGATTGAAGGGTTGCTTCGACAGAAATCAATGGATTGTCCACGTCAATTACAATGGGTTTAGGAACAAGACTAAATGACGTGTTGGTGATGAATAACGTTATACCGACTAACGATGTGAGCAACGACCATTCAAAAGTTTTGGGATACTGATGTTTGAGAATATTTTCCATGATGAACTCCTCAGGTTTGTTCTAAGTATCTTATTTCGCAGCAAAATACTGTTTTTTCGCACTAACTTTTTTTGAGCGAATTTTCAGATGTTTTAAACTGTTCGATTGTCACTTCGGGTAATAAATACTACATTTTACTTGGCTTTTAAAATTTTTTTGATATAATTAGGTGAATTTTATTACGTTTGAGTCTTGGAAATGCGGTATTTAACTGTTTTTGTCACGCTATGCCTGATCGGTTGTTCGGTATCAAAGCAAGTCAATGAAGCGAAAGAATTTGCTCGTTGCGAATTTCACATTCGCTCGATTTCGCAAGTTTATCTCGCGGGCGAGAAAATCGATGGCATCAAGTCGGTCAACGATCTGGGATTGAGGAAAGCCACAAAAATTTTAACCGCGGCTGCAACCGGCTCACTACCCCTGACATTTAATGTTATCGTCGCAAGTCATAATCCGAACGATACAGAAGCTGGGATTAATCAATTAGAGTGGATTCTGCTCGTCGATCAACAGGAATGGCTCAAAGGCAAGTTGGATCAGGCTGTGCATATAGCGCCGGACAGTTCAGCCGAATTTCCCGTCGCGGTCAGCGTTGATTTGAAACAGTCGTTGCATGGAAAAACCAAAGAAGCGCTGTTAAACCTCGCATTTAATTTGTCCGGCGAAAATCAAAAACAATCGGATATTATTTTGAAAATCAAACCGTACGTGGAAATGGCCGGCAAGATCATTGAATATCCCGGCTATGTAGATATACCATTCACTGCGGAAAACGGAAAAGTGTTACCCAAAAAGAATTAAAAAAGGCCTTGTACCAGTATGATTGATATGCAGTCAGAAACGCGGTTAGTGACATCTTCTAAAAATTTATGGAAGGATCCGAAATTTTTGGTGGAATTGATTCTGAGTTTTATCGCTCTGGTCGTCAGTTTAAATGTATTCTCTCATTTTCTCGACTGGGTGGAACTGCGGGGCGGCGCGCCGCTCAACGATCCGATCCTGTCAGTTTTGCCGCCGAAAGACGTGACGTGGTACACCTTCGTTTTGATTTATGGCGGTATTATCACAGCGTTTATCGCTTGCCTGTTTCAGCCGAAGCATATGGCTATTGCATTTCAAGCCTATACGGTCATGGTGTTTGTCAGAATGATTGCCATGTATTTGACGCCATTGGAAGCGCCGCAAGCCATCATCATCCTGGCCGATCCGTTTGTAGAGTTTTTCGGAACGGGCAAACCGCTTACACGCGATTTATTTTTCTCAGGCCATACCTCGACCATGTTCCTTTTGTTCCTGAGCGCTGCGCAGAAAAAAGTAAGAGTGGCTCTTTTAATTGGGACGATTCTCGTGGGTTCATTCGTTATCTGGCAGCACGTGCATTACAGCATCGATGTGTTTGCGGCGTTGTTCTTTTCGTACGGAGCATACAGGATCGTGATCAATGTGCGCAAATATCTATCGCCGGAGGATCGGTCGGATCACGTCCATTGAGCCGTCGTTAGGAGCGGGCGTGAGGCCGAGAAGGTGTGCCATTAAGTTGTAGATATGAATATTGGCCACGGGTTCGATGATTTTATTTTTTTCAAGTTCCGGTCCGTGCGCAATAAAAATTCCCTGCATAGATTGTAACGTATGATCGTAGCCGTGAGTGCCGCCGAAATTCCAGTCGGGGTTCTCGTTAAATTTTTTTCTAGTCGTAACCGACCAACCTTCCGCCATCATTCCGAAGACAGGCCCGATACGGATGCTTTTGCTATAATGATATTTTTCCGGCATCGTCGCGCGCGTGTAGATCATCATGCTGGGGTGTGCATTGAATAATTTTTTATAAATGACCGAATCAGGTATTGTTTTTCCGCGCACGCTGAAAATAGGGGATTCATAAATCACGTCCACTGTTTCCATATCGAGATAATCGTCAAGGAAAACCATACGGTCTCTGCTAGTTGCCGCCATGCCGTGATCGGAAACGATGATGATGTGAACTTTGTCGAAAAGCCCGCGTTGTTTAAGGCCTACAATCAATCTGCCGGTCATGCTGTCAAGATGAACAATGGCCGGTAAAATTGCATTGGAATCGGGATTAACTTTATGGCCGACGTCATCCGCATGGCTGAAGTAAAGTGTGATCAATTGCGGGCGCTTTTCAACCGGCAAATCCAGCCACGCCAGTACATGATCGACGCGCGTTGTGTCGGGTACACGTCCATCGTACGCTTTCGTATAAGTCGGCGCATATCCTTTTATTGTCGCTTCCGATCCGGGCCAAAAATAAGTTGCTGCAATCTGGCCTTGTTTCTCAGCCGTAACCCAAATCGGTTCGCCCCCCCACCAACGGCTTTCCGTTACGCGTTCCGGTTTTTTATAGCTGAATATCTCGCCAAATTCTTTGTCATAAAATGAATTGGAAACGATTCCGTGATTTTCAGGATAAAGCCCCGTAACGATGGTGTAATGATTGGCAAAAGTCTTAGTTGGGAATGATGGGATCAAACCTTTCGCTCGAACGCCCGATTGCATAAGTTCGTGCAAGTTTGGTGTTGCAATCCGTTCTGGATAATCCCACCGGAAACCGTCGAATGAAATCAAAATAACTGTCGGGCGAAAGTTGTTTTCTTGAGGAGAAAGTTGACCAATCAGGATACCAAGTAAAAGCAATAGGCGAAGCATAATTTGAACCTCGATTAATAATAGCGGAGCATAACTTAATAGCAATTTGCAAAATATTCAAGTTAATAGTTTTTATTGACTTTATATAGGTATGTATTTATCTTGGTACATATATAAATATAAAAGGATGTATTATGAGTGATAATGAACCAAGATTTACAGTCATCGATAAATCGCCGGAAATCGAACGCGTTCAAACCGGCGTTCGTATCGAAAAAAACATGTTGAAAGTCCTTAAAGCGCTTGCCGAATATCACGACATGACATTAGGCGATTTGCTGGAAGGAATTGTCTTGCATGTTTTTGAAGGTAAATTACCATTTGGGAAAGATACTATGGCAAAAATCAGTGAAATGAAAAAAATTTACCAAATGGAATACGGCGCGGAAATGAGCCATAAACTGCATGAAAAATCTAACTTTTGAATTAACTTATTACTCTGATTTTTTCTTGCACGAATAAGGATACTATGAATTCATTTAATGCACTCCGCGTTTCCCGAACGTATTCGATTGAGTTAAATGCTTCAGTTGAAAAAGTTTTTTCCCTGTTCGATCCGGTAATTGAAAAAAAATGGGCTTATGGGTGGGATTTTAAACCTGTTTTTCCTGCAGACGGTTCGGTACAACCCGGAATGGTTTTTACGACCCGCCGTCATGAGGAATCGGAAACAATCTGGAGACTGAATAGGTTGGACGCTATAAACTGGGAAGTCGAATACCTTCGGTTGACGGTCGGGTCTCGTCTTGGAATAATTTCAATTAAATGCAATGCCGTTGATTTGCAGTCGGCTAGAGCGACGGTCACGTATGAGTTCACCGCGCTCAGTGAAGCGGGGAACGAATACATCCGTACGTTCACTGAGGAATATTACCGGCACTGGATGAAAGAATGGCAGGATGCGATCAATCATTATCTGGTTACCGGAGAAACCCTGATTAATAATGCGAATTAGGTTTCATTTTTTAGGCTTTTTTTTGTAACATTTTCCATCTATTTTCGTTCATGCCGCCAGTTCTTGATCACGTCTTTTTTATTCCAATCTTTTTTAATCTAGGTATTTGATTTAAAAATTCTGAGGAGGAAATTGAAATGCGTAAACTTACCCTATTGGCGCTGGCCTTGTTCTTCTGCGGATCGCTTTCCGCACAAGCCAAAAAAGACACGACCGATTATCTCAGTTCCAAAACATTTTCCGGACTTAAATTGCGCCTGATCGGGCCTGGACTGACTTCCGGGCGAATCATCGATCTCGCCGTGCATCCCGAAAATCCGGCGACGTTTTACGTAGCGGTTGCATGCGGCGGCGTTTGGAAAACCGTGAATGCCGGAATTTCCTTCACGCCGATCTTCGACAAGGAAGCTTCGTTTTCCATCGGTTGCGTGACCATTGATCCGAATAATCCGCACACGGTTTGGGTCGGCAGCGGTGAAAACAATAGTCAACGCAGCGTGTCGTACGGCGACGGCGTGTACAAATCGATCGATGGCGGTAAATCGTGGAAAAATGTCGGCCTTAAAAAATCGGAACATATCGGAAAAATTCTCATTGATCCGCGTAATTCCAATACGGTTTACGTGGCGGCGCAAGGGCCGCTGTGGGGGCCTGGCGGCGATCGCGGTTTGTATAAGACGACCAACGGCGGTGAAACGTGGGAACAGGTTTTGAAAATCAGCGAGAATACGGGCGTGAGCGACATGGCGTTTGATCCGCGCAATCCCGATGTGATTTACGCGACAGCCTATCAACGTCGCCGGCACGTGTGGACACTGATCAATGGCGGTCCTGAAGGCGCGATCTATAAATCCGTCGATGCCGGCAAAACTTGGACGAAATTGACCGAAGGCCTGCCGTCGGGCGACGTCGGCCGCATCGGAATAGCCGTTTCGCCAGTGAATCCTGATATCGTGTATGCTTTGATCGAAGCAGCCGACGGCGGGGGATTTTACCGTTCCATCGATCGCGGCGCGACGTGGGAAAAGCGATACGATTACAAATCCTCCAGCGCGCAATACTACCAGGAAATTTTTTGCGATCCGAAAAACGTTGATCGAATATACAGCGTCGATACGTATTTAAAATATACCGACGATGGCGGAAAGACCTTTGCGAACCTCGGTAATCAATACCGTCACGTCGACGATCACGCGATCTGGATTGATCCGGGTAACACCGATCATTTGCTGATCGGCGGCGATGGAGGTTTATACGAAACCTACGATCGCGGTAAAACGTTCCGCCATTTTTCAAATTTACCCGTGACGCAATTCTATCGTGTGGCTGCGGATAATTCGGAACCGTTTTACTACGTGTACGGCGGAACGCAGGATAATAATACCTGGGGTGGACCGTCGCGTACGACGAATACCGGCGGCATCACCAATGACGATTGGTTTTTGATTGTTGGCGGCGATGGCTATCAGGCGCAGATCGATCCGAAGGATCCTAACATTGTTTACGGAGAATATCAATACGGCGGTTTGTACCGTTTCGACCGCAAAAGCGGCGAGGCCGTTTTTATTCAACCGCAGCCGGAAAAAGGCGAAGCGCACCGCTGGAACTGGGATACGCCGTTGCTCCTCAGCCCTCATTCGAATACGCGGTTGTATTTTGCAGCCAATAAACTTTTTAGAAGCGACGATCGTGGAAATTCGTGGAAAGCCATCAGTCCCGACTTGACGCGCCAGATCGATCGCAATCAATTACCGGTAATGGGCAAAGTTTGGAGCGTCGATGCTGTTGCAAAAAATGCGTCGACGTCATTATTCGGCAATATCGTTTCATTAACGGAGTCTCCGAAGAAAGAAAATCTGATTTACATCGGAACGGACGACGGTTTGATTCAAGTAACGGAAGATGCGCAAAACTGGCGTAAGATTGACAAATTTCCGGGCGTTCCCGACATGACGTATGTCAGCGATATTTTTGCATCGCAGCATAATGAAAATGTCGTCTACGCCGCATTCGATAATCACAAAAACGCAGACTTCAAGCCGTATGTGCTCAAGAGCGTCGACAAAGGAAAAACGTGGACTTCGATTCGCGGTAATCTGCCGGATAACGGCGCTGTGTACACGATTACGGAAGATTTTGTCAATCCGGATTTATTATTCTGCGGAACGGAATTCGGCGTATACTTTTCCGTCGACGGCGGAAAGAAATGGGTGCAATTGAAAGG
>JABWBZ010000079.1 GCA_013359335.1 bacterium | reverse complement strand
AAATGCCGGATGGACGCAGCCGCTTTGTACCCATCGCTATCGTTGATGAAATTATTGACTTAAGCGCTGGCAGCCCGTTTTATATTCAAATGTTCTGTCAGCGTTTAGTACAGTACATGAACGATATGAAGATTGAGCGGGTGACAGCAGCCGATATTGATGAAGTGACACGCGGCCTGATTCAAGGTCGCGAACGAATTGATCCGGTGCAGAGCTTTGACAATTTATACAGGTACAAAGATGACCCCAAAGATAGCCGTGAAGCCGTACTAGAAGGATTAGTAATTTATCTGTTAGCCCATGAAACTATTAGTAAGCGTCATGCCACTGTTTCCGCTATCTACGATCATATTCGGCATTTTGTAAGTGAAGATGAACTAGACAAAACTCTGACAGAGCTTGAACAACGACGCACCATCTTGCAAGAAGTTGATGATACAAGCGCAACTAAATCAATCCAACATCCATTGCGTTCACGTCGTTACCGGATTCGCGTTGACTTGTTTCGCCATTGGCTTGTCGTCAACCGGCCCGTTGACGATGATGTGTTGCGTAGTTTTGAAAGGAAGTTAAGCAATGGCGACTCTTAAAAATCCATATCGCCCGGTTGACCCAGACATAGAAGAGCGCTTTGAAGGTCGGGAATGGGTAATTACTAGCTTGGATAGTTATTTCTTGAATGTAACGGAACCACTTTGTGTTTCAGTAGTTGCTGAACGCGGCATAGGTGGGAAAGCGGCTGTTCGGAAATATCTACAATGCCGAAAGGCTGAATTATCACTGCGAATCATAGAATGTGATTTAAAGGAGTGGTCAAAGGGTGAGAATGCAGCAGATTTTTTCTTTCCAAAACGTACGAATTGGACTTCTTTGACTGAAATTCGCCTAAACGATAAACAAGGAAAGTCTGCCGGCAATATCGACCTTGTACTTGTATCATATGATTCTAATGGAAAAATTACAGATTTTGGCTCGTTAGAAATTCAAGGAGTTTATATTTCGGGAAATGTGAGAAAACCGTTTGAAAAATTCATGGGCAACCATGATAAATCAAAAAATTTTGATTGGTCCGATCAACCTAATTATCCCCATGCAGATTATCTGTCATCATCACGCAAACGCCTTGTCCCACAGCTTATATACAAAGGTGGGATTCTTCACAATTGGAAGAAACGTATGGCCGTGGCGCTTCACGAAGGCTTTTACAAAACACTCCCGGAGTTGCCGCGAGTCGAAAAAGAAAAGGCGGATGTTGCTTGGTTCGTTTATACATTAAATTACCAGGAAAATCAGAAGAGATATAAACTGGAATTGAAAGAATCTGTTTATACTAAATTTCATGATGCACTAGATAAAATTTCAGTCCCGGAGCCTGGAAATATGAATGAATTTTTACAATTACTACAAAATAAGCTAGATGAAAAACTGGATAATCCTATTCCGCCGGATGCTCCAAGTTTAAGTGATGTCTTAACACAAGAAAATGATTAACATGTCGCAGTTGAATCTCTATCCGGAAATTCAAATTAACGATGAGCATTTGGTCAATGTCGCATCGGTGAGACAATTGAGCCCATTTAGGTATCCCGGCGGAAAAACGTGGCTAGTTCCTCAAGTTTTACGTTGGATTCAGAAACGGCGTGACAAAAACTGCAAGCTGTTTATTGAACCATTTGTTGGAGGTGGAATTATTAGTTTAACAATTGCAGCAAATGGTTTGGCTGATAAATGCATCCTCGTAGAAAAAGACGATGAAATTGCCGCTGTTTGGAAAACGCTGATATACGGTGACGCAAAATGGCTAGCACAACGAATCAAAAGTTTTCATCTAACTATCGAGTCGGCTAATGAACTTTTGGCAGAAACCCCTAAATCAATTGAGGAAAAGGCTTTTCAAACCATATTAAAAAACAGAACCTTTCATGGCGGGATTCTTGCGCCCGGTTCAGGTTTTTTGAAAAATGGTGAAAACGGGAAAGGGATTCTGTCACGTTGGTATCCCGAGACTATTGCCAATCGGATTTTAAATATTTTACATTTTAAACATCGTCTTGAATTTATAGAAGGCGATGCATTTGAAATAATACGCGATTATCTTAATGACGGGTCCTGCACATTTTTCATCGATCCTCCTTACACAGCTTCAAAAAAAAAAGCCGGATCAAGACTTTACAGATTTCATGAAGTTGATCACGAATTGATTTTCAGGTCGATGCACGAGTCGTCATCGGCATTCATGCTTACTTACGATGACGCTTTAGAAATAAGAGAATTCTGCAATAGATATTCTTTGCCTTTTGTTCGCGTGCCAATGAAAGGAACGCATCACATTAAATATTACGAGTTATTAATTTGTGATAATATAGACTGGTGGAATTAGGTAATGCTTATTAATTCCATTTTCTTTATCCCTCACTCATACTTCAACGCCTCCACCGGATTCGCCCGCGCGGCTTTGGTAACGAAATAGCTAATCGTCAGACCGACGATCACGATGCCGATCAACGCGGCTGCGACGAAAACCAGCGGCCCGATCGTAATTCTGAAAGCGTAGTCGAGCAGCCAACCGGACATGCTGTACCAGACAACCGGTACCGTTATCGCCAGAGCAAGAGCGAATAATCCGGTGAATTCTTTACACAACAAAAGCGAAATTTGGCTCACGGATGCGCCGAGAACTTTGCGGATGCCGATTTCACGCGTCCGTTGATGCGCGGTAAACATGATCAACCCGAGCAAGCCCATGCTCGCCACGCCAATAGCGAGTAATGAAAAAAATCCAAACGTCACGCCAAACCGTTCATCTGCGCGGTATTGCGCATCAAAAAAATCATCGAGAAAAAAATAATTGAACGCGTCGGCCGGAAAAAGATCGGTATAGATTTTCCCGATACCCTCGATCGTTGCGGGCAAATTATCGGTGTCCAATTGTATCGAAAAATAACGGTATTCGGAATCGATGAGCCTGTAAATCATGGGATCGTACGGTTTTTGAAGTCCGCGCTGGTGAACATTCTCGACAACGCCCGCGATCGTGAGCGTGTCGCCAACCCAGATGATTTTGCGGTTGATCGCATCGTCCGCATTGATCATGTCCAACATCCGGAGCGCTTCCCGGTTGATCAAAACGGATCGTGCGTCGGCAAATTCTTTGGAAAACGCACGGCCGGCAATGGTCGGAATTTTATAATTGTTCAGAAAATCTTTGTCGATTTGCGATGTAAACATGGTATTCGTTCGATCCGATTCCAAAAGCCTTACCGGCGTCGCCCATAAATCCTGATCGCCTGGAACGTGCATGGATACCGTGCTTCCCCGCACTGAACTCATTGAATGTAGGGCAGTTTTAAAACGTTCGGCTTTGATGTTTTGATCGGGCGACTGCGATCCGCTCGAACGAATGATCATCGTCTGATCTTTCTCAAAACCAAGCTGCTGATTCCTCATAAACATAATCTGCTGGTAAACTATCAATGTTGCCGCGATCATAGCCATCGCCGCCGCAAATTGAAACGTGAGCAATCCTTTGCGCAGAAAAATTCCAATGGCCGAATTTTTAAACCGGCCTTTGAGAATCGTCACCGGCTGAAAACTCGATAAAATCAGCGCCGGATAAATACTGCTCAATCCGCTGCCGATAACCAACGTCAACAAGGCCAGACTCCAGAATAATTCATTCCCGGTAAAATCGGCGCTGATGCCAAGCCAATGGGCAACGTACGGAAATGACATTTCGACTACGATCAGCGCGAGAACGAATGCGAAGGCATTCAAAACCAGCGACTCGATAACGAATTGAGTTAACAAATCGGAGCGGGTTGCTCCGGCCGTTTTCCTGATCCCGACTTCTTTAGCGCGTTCCGTCGCGCGGGCCGTTGTGAGATTGATATAATTAATCCATCCGATACCGAGTACAAATAGCCCGACCAGCGCGAGAATATTGACCATCGTCGCATTGCCTTCAGGCGCGGCTTCGAAAAGAAATCCGGATTTCAAATGAATTTCACGAACCGGCCGCAGAACCCATTCTTCCGTCATGTTGCGCTGCCGTAAACGCTCGCCGCGGTATTTGTTAATCAAGTTTTTAAGTTTGGCTTGAACATTCGCCAAATCGGCATTGGGTTTGAGTTTTATGTACGTGTGAAAATCGGCCCATGTCCAGCTTTCTTCGGCTTGAATAATATCCGGTTCGGCGGTAATACGTGTATACGTTTTATACGAGAATAAAATATCCACAGGGAAATGCGTGTGGCTCGCCCGATCCTGGAAAACGCCGCGAATTTCGTATGTTTCGAGAATATTGATACCCATTGTGCCGGAAGAAAGCTGGATCGTTTTTCCGATCACGTTGACTGAACCGAAATATTTTTTTGCCAATGATTCCGAGATCATGGCCGTGGCCGGTTCTTCGATCGCATGACGTTGGTCGCCGGCAAGCATATGCAGGCCAAATATTTCCGGAATGGAAGCGTCCGCATGATAAATTTTCGGCTCGATGTATTTTTGGTCGCCGACAAGAATGACGCCTTCGGCGATAATCAGGCGGCCGGCGGATTCGATTTCAGGAACTTCCGATTTTACTGCCGGTGCGACCGCCGGATAAATCGATGCATAATTGGTTTTCAAAACGTTGTCCTGATATCGGCGTAAACTGATTTTATACGCCCGGTCATAATCCGGAATCATTTTGTCATAGGTGTATTCAAACCACACGTATTGCATGATCAGCAAAGACACCGCCATTCCGATGGTCAAGCCGAAAACATTAATGAAGGAATACGTTTTATGTTTTAAAATATTACGGAGAGAAGCGCGTAAATAGTTGATGAACATGGAAACAATCCTTTCAAATAAATTACGTTAATGGCAAGCGTCATTTCTCGACTGGTTCGCAGTGACAATTTTTTACAGCGCATCGAAATACGCGCTCATTTTTTTTCTAAAAGCCGGATCGGGTAATTTTCCAAAACCGGCTGCCATATTGTCTTTGAGATGATTCGGTTTGGATGTGCCGGCTATCGCACAGGTTACCGCCGGATGCGACACGATGTATTTCAGAAAAAATTGGCTCCAGCTGGCGATACCGTATTCTGCAACCCATTCCGGCAACGCCTGATTTTTGATTACCTGAAAAAGCGATCCGCCGGCAAACGGGCGATTGATCAGAACGGCAACACCGCGATCGTGCGCCGTTTGCAGCAAACTTTTTTCTGCGTCGCGCTCACCGAGAGAATAGTTAAACTGAACAAAGTCGAGCGGCTCGCTTTTGAGAATTCTTTCTAATTCGCCGTACGCCGACGTCGTGTAATGAGTGATGCCGATGTAGCGGATTTTGCCGGCGTCTTTCCACTCGCGCAAAACCGGAAGATGCGTTTTCCAGTCCAGCAAATTATGAATCTGCATCAGATCGATGACGGATCGCCGGAGTTTTTTCATCGACTCCATCATTTGGATTTTGCCTTCATCTCTGCCGGACGTCCATACTTTGGTGGCGTAGAAAAACGCTTCAGCCGTACCCGTGGCCACAGCAAGGTCGCCGACGACTTCTTCGGAATTTCCGTACATCGGCGATGAATCGATTACACGCCCTCCGACGGATCGCATGATTGTCAGAACGTCTTTGAGCGGCTGACGCTCCGATTCCGAAATGCCGACATCAAACGTTTGCCATGTTCCGAGTCCGATCACCGGAATTTTTTCTTTCGTTGATGGAATTGTTTTCATCGTCATGCCATTTTCAAAAAAAGCCGTCACTTTCATCGCTCCTGTTAATACGCCGGCACAGCTCATTCCCGTTATTTTCAGTATTTCTCGTCGTGTAAACATTCATTCTCCTTTAAACAACTGTGATTATTGAATAACAATGAAAATGCCATTGATGAAAATGCCATTGATAACTGGTCTGAAAAATTAAGCATCCAAAGACTGAATATCTATTGGATTAATTAATCCGAAACAAAATGTTAGGATAAAAATGTTAGAAAAAAGAAGTTACGGATTGGAAGGATTGGCTTGATGCAAACGAAATTCCGACGGTGTGGTTTTAGTGATTTTTTTGAAGGCCGTATTAAACGAAGACAATGAATTGAATCCGCAGTCGTAGGCAACGCTGACAATTTTATTGTTTTGGAATTGAGGATCGGAAAGTAGTTTTTGAGCCTCACGAATTCTGAAGGCGTTCACAAATTCCGTAAAATTCTGTTTTAACGCCGTATTGAGGCTGTATGAAATGATGTGGGTCGGTATGGATGACAATTCGGAAAGACGCGACAAGTTAAATTCTGCATCCAGATATGGTTTGTTCGATAACATCATTTCGGTTAGCTGGTCGCAATAGGTTTTGGCCGCCGCTTCGGTGATATTAAGATTTTTGTATTTTGCCGCCTGCGGATTCAGGAACAGCGTTCGTTGCCTGAGGGCATAAAACGTAATGACGTAAACGCTTCCAGCATACAACACCGGACCGGTGAGATAAGACGTGAGGCCGAGAATGAAATTCGAAAAGTAAGATAAACTAAATAAAGCGACTCCAATCTGAAGCCGGATGAGCCAGCTAAAAGGAAAAGAAGAGATTTTTCTATTTTGCCAAATTACAACGAAACCGGCGGTCACATACATCATGTTTTGAATGAGCAAAGCCGTGTACCATCCGGCGTACCAAAATTCCGTCAGCGTCAGTTTTTGAACGCCCAAGAGAATTAAACTGGCCGGGATAAAATGCGCCCCAAACCAACGAGTAAGTTTGCGATCCGTTTGCGATAGTGCATACACGTAAAGAAAAAATAAAGGCCCGATACACGCGTGTGCGGCAAAGCCCACATTAAGAATCCATAGCGGCGTTTCCTCCCAATAGGCCCACAGCGCTGATTTGGCTATCCGTAAACTCAACACAAAAAACAACAGAGCCAGCAAAATCGAATCTGTCCGGCGTTCATTTCTGACGCTGATCACGTACACCGCGAGAAACAAACTCTGAAGCGCGCCGATCCAGACTATGATTTCAAGGATTTTAGTTAATGCTTCCATAACTTTCTTGAACCAGCTATTATTAAGGTGAAAACATTGGATCAGACGGGTTGATTTTTTTTGAAGAAAAAATTATGGTTAAATTAAAAGCCGTGATTCAATTGGAAGATGTACATCCCGTACAACCCGGAAGCTTATAAAACAAATTGGCCTGTTGATAAACTTTGGAAGCCGGAGTCTCCGACACGAAAAGTCATGATGATTCCTCGTGTGAACTATAAAACGAAATGTAGTTTTCTGAATACGATACGGCGCGAAGGCTTAAAATGCAACATCATAAATGGGTTGATTATAATTAAAATTACTTGATTACAAAAATTGACGTTAAAATTAATAGAAGATCACGATTCGAAACTCTAAAATATTCTCGAAATGCGATCGTTCACAAAAACCTTGTGTTTTCACCGGCCTGTTTTTATATTTCAGGCGTCTTCTAACTCTTCTTTTTTGACTAATCTGGTCATAAGTTTTTGCTCACACACCCAATCGGAGCTGAAACGAATTTTTTCAACACTCTACCATTAATTACCGAAGGAGATATTCTGTGTATCAGCAACTCCAACCTCCGAAAAGCGGCGAAAAGATCGTTATTCAGAACGACCAATTAAAAGTTCCGGATAATCCCATTATTCCTTTCATCGAAGGCGATGGCACGGGCCGTGACATTTGGCGCGCGTCACAGCGTGTATTCGATGCAGCCGTTCAAAAAGCGTACGGCGGCAAACGTAAAATCGTATGGTTCGAAGTTTTTGCCGGCGAAAAAGCATTTACGCAATTCAACAACTGGCTGCCGGATGACACGATCACCGCATGCAAAGAATATCTTGTCAGCATCAAAGGCCCTTTAACGACTCCGATCGGCGGCGGCATCCGCAGTTTGAATGTAGCCTTACGTAAATTGCTTGATCTGTATGTGTGCTTGCGTCCCGTGCGATATTTTCAAGGCGTCCCTTCTCCCGTCAAACGTCCACAGGACGTCGACATGGTAATCTTCCGTGAAAATACCGAGGATATCTACACCGGCATTGAATTCGAAAATGGAACGGACGACAACAAACGATTCAAAGCTTTATTAAAGGAACATTTTCCTAAAGAATATGCGAAAATTCGTTTTCCCGATTCGGCCGGCATCGGCGTCAAACCCGTGTCCGTCGAAGGTTCCGAGCGCTTGATCCGCGCGGCCATTCATTATGCCATTCAAAATAAACGCAAGAGCGTAACGTTTGCTCACAAAGGCAATATCATGAAATATACGGAAGGCGCATTTCGCAATTGGGGGTACGCCTTGGCGGAAAGGGAATTTGCCGATAAAGTGTACACATGGGATCAATGGGAACGGACGAAAAAAGACAAAGGCGAAGATGCCGCTAATGCGGAACAGAAAGCCGCGCTCGCGTCCGGAAAAATTCTGATCAAAGACGTCATTGCCGACATTGTATTTCAACAGACAATCACACGAGCGACGGAATTTGATGTCATTGCAACGATGAATCTCAACGGCGATTATTTGTCCGACGCTTTGGCCGCACAGGTTGGTGGCATCGGCATCGCACCCGGCGGCAATATTAATTACGTTACTGGTCATGCCGTTTTCGAAGCGACGCACGGCACCGCGCCGAAATATGCGGATCTCGACAAAGTCAATCCGGGCTCCGTCATCCTGTCCGGCGACATGATGTTTCGTTACATGGGCTGGAATGAAGCTGCCGACCTGATCATCAAAGGCCTCGAAAAATCGATTGCCAACAAAACCGTGACGTACGATTTTGCACGTTTAATGGACGGCGCCAAAGAAATCAAATGCAGCGAATTCGGCGACGCGATTATCAAGAATATGTAAAATCCCTTAATTAACCGTATTTCATAACCCATTTAGAGGAGGACATGTTATGTCGGAACAAACTACTTCAGGAACACCGGGCGGAAGACCGATGCCGACCGCGGAAGACATCGAAAAAGGAAAAGTCATGGCGATTCTTGGTTACCTGTGCTGCTTTTTGATTCCGTTACTGGCAGCCAAGGACAACCGTTTTTGCCAGTACCACCTCGAACAACAGATTTTGCTCTTCATCGTATTCCTGGTCGGAGGAGTATTGTCGATTGTACTAGTTGGTTATTTGATCCAATTATTTGGTTTTGTATTGTGGGTTATCGGCATCATCAATGCAGCGCAAGGAAAAGTTGCGGCGTTGCCGGTTATCGGTCAATACGGTGAAAAGTTCAACTTAGTTAAGTAACGTTGAGTCTTTTAAAATCAAGTCTGATGAAGAGAAGGGGAAATTGAAATATATTTCCCTTTTCTTCTTTTTTAAACTTTAACAATCATCACGATGATCAAAAAGTTAATACTTCATTCTGCTATTGTGCTCAATCTAATTGCTTTGGCTTATGCGATACTGCTTTTCTTTCCACAACCATTGTTTTCAAACGAAATCAAAATTAAAAATTTCCAGATATATTCTCATCAACCTATTCCACTGGAAAAAATAATTGACGATGTTTATGAACAATTAAGAAAAATCGATGGGTTTGATGAAAACGATACCTATACGATTTTCTTTTGCGATTCGTATTTGGAATATTTGATGCTTCATCCAATTGGGCCCAATTCTTTTGGTTATACAAGTTCGTTTACGAATTATATTATACTTTCGGTTGCGGACTGGAATGAAGAAACAATCGTAGCCCGCAATTCACTTTCCAGAAAAATACAGACAGTGCTGACTCATGAAATAGGGCATGTTTTGATTGACAAGAAATTCGGCAAGATTAAGAGCCTGTCGATTCCAAAATGGAAAGAGGAAGGTTATTGTGATTTTATTTCCAAAGACAGTTCTTTCGACGTTAAAAAAGGAATTGAATTACTGAAATCAAACCAACGAATTGATTCGTATTCTTTTAAATATTTTGAATACAGATTGTGCGTGACTTATCTGTTGGAAGTTGAAAATCTAAATATAGAGACACTCGTTGAAAGAGAGCATGATTTTGAAGTCGTAAGAGCTAAAGCTCTTGATGCAGTCATTACTCAAAAACTTAAATTGTAATTAAGTGTTTAATCGTTTCAATAAAATTTCGTCAAGCGAAAAAGAAAAACTAAAATACATTTTTCTTTTTTTTCTAGTTTTAGTTGTCAGCGTTTTAGTCGAACCATTTGAAAAAGGACGGTTTGAAATTTGTATTTTTAAAAACCTGACGAATTTGCCCTGTCCAGGCTGCGGTTTTACCCGAAGCTTCATTTATCTCGCGCACGGCGATGTATGGAATTCTATTCGAATGAATCCTTTTGGGTTGATTGTCTTTGGTTTTTGGACGTGGGTGACGATAAAAGATTTGGCGTGGATTATTTGGCGGAAATCATTTCCTTTTTTACCGGAGTCGATCTGGTCTAAATCAAAAACCGGATTTATCGTAGCGCTCTTAGTTTTTGGTGTTATTCGAATGGCTCTTCATTTTGATGAATTCCAACCGATGCCAATTTTTAAAAATTTATTGGCAATTTTGTAAACACAGATGTTGTCAGTTCGAATCCCGATTTATCAGGATCGAGAACTGGCGGTTATCAAGCGTCACTTCTCGATGAACTCGAAGTGACAAGCTCTTCTTATCGTAATAAAAAATCCAGCAACGATCCTGCTTTAAATTCCTCTGGCGTTTGCCCTTTTCTGAAAATTCGCGCGCTGTTGCCTTTTAAGGTTACCGTTTTTCCTTCAATTCTCAATATTCCACCTTCACGCAATCCGACAACGACTTGATCATTCATTTCATGAAATTCCATAATACGCTGCTCGCGCGTTTCGCCTTGGTGTTTGGAATTTGGATCCGGATCGAGATAATGCGGATTGATATTGAATGGCACAAGATTCAACGCGTCGAATGACGGAGGATAAACGATCGGCATATCGTTGGTTGTTTTTATCGAAACGGTCGCCACGTTCGTTCCGGCGCTTGCGCCTATGTAGGGCACTCCGTTTTTTACTTTTTCACGGATGCTGTCAATCAGGCCTTCATCATACAGGCGCTTCAACAAGCGAAAAGTATTGCCGCCGCCAATGTGAATAGCTTCAGCATTTTTGACAGCCTGTTTTACGCTATTAAATTCATGAACGGATTCCACCTCGATGCCCATCTGCGCATAGCGTGATCTCGTTTTAGCCGTATAACCGTTGAGATCGTTCAGCGCGTAAGGAACAAATAACAAATTTTTAATGGCACCCAAAAAATCTTTGATTTCAGCGGCACAATGGTCTAAATAGCCGCTACCGTGTTGCGTAGAATTACTGATAAGCAAAACGCGCATGATGAGAACTCCTTGAATAAAATCTGAACCAAGATGCGAATAAAAATTAAATAATTCAAAAAAAAGACTACAGTTTCATACTCAATTGAACCCGGCCTTTGGCCAGATCGACACCGAGTACTTTCACGTCGACAACATCGCCGACAGCAACAACTTCCATCGGATTTTTGACGAATTTATGAGCAAGCTGGCTGATGTGCACCAGCCCGTCTTGCTTGACGCCTATGTCGACGAATGCCCCAAAGTCAACAACGTTCCGCACAGTACCTTTGAGAATCATGCCTTCACGGAGGTCTTCCATTTTAAGTACATCACTTTTGAAAATTGGTTTCGGCATTTCGTCTCGAGGATCGCGTCCGGGTTTTTTTAAATTGTCAATGATGTCTTTTAAGGTCGGTACGCCGATGCCGGCTTCTCCGGCAACTTTTTCGAGCGGTAATTTTGAATTACGAAGTTGCAGCTCGAGCAAACTCCCCGCCATTCGTACATCCGACACGTTAAATTTCTGCAGCAATTTTTGCGTGGCTTCATACGACTCAGGATGGATAGACGTATTATCAAATGGATTGTCACCGTCCGGAATTCTTAAAAAACCTGCCGCTTGCTGAAACGCCGCGGGACCAATACCTGGCACTTCCAACAATTGATCCCGGTGAATGAATTTTCCGTTTTTATCGCGAAACTGAACGATGGCTGTTGCTGTTCGCGATGAAAGCCCAGAAACATAGGTTAACAGCGATGCCGAAGCGGTATTTAAATTGACGCCGACATAATTTACAGCCGACTCCACAACGACTGTTAATGCATCGGCTAATTTTTTTTGATCACAATCATGTTGATACTGGCCGACGCCGATCGATTTGGGATCGATTTTGACCAATTCTGCCAATGGATCAAGCAAGCGGCGAGCAATCGAAATATTGCCGCGCTGAGACGCCTCGAGATCGGGAAATTCTTGTTGTGCAATTTTCGAAGCGGAATACACCGACGCGCCGGCTTCGCTGACAATCGTGTAAACCAAATCGAGTTCTTTATCATCTTGTTTTAACTCTGAAATAACATCGGCAACCATTTGTTCGGTTTCTCGCGAAGCCGTTCCATTGCCGATCGCAATGACTGAAACCGAATGTTTCTTGATCAAACCTTTGATGATTTTTTTTGAAGCAAGAATTTCACCCTGAGGTTCGTGCGGATAAATTGTTACGCCTTCGAGATATTTGCCTGTTTCATCGATCACGGCCACTTTACAACCGGTTCGATAACCCGGATCGATACCCATAATGATGCGATTTTTGGTCGGCGCCTGCAATAAAAGGTTTCGCAGATTTTCAGCAAATACTTCAATGGCATGAGCTTCGGCTTTTTCTGTAAATTCAGTGCGCACTTCACGCTCAATCGAACCGGCAATCAACCGTCCATAACCATCTTTAATAGACTCGATCATGTGTGAACGAAAAATGGATTTTGTTTTCTTCAGATAACGTCCGGCAATATGGTTATGGCACGTCTCTTCGTCGATTTCAATCGCTACGCGTAATTTTTCTTCGCGTTCTCCTCGATTAACCGCAAGGATTCGATGTGGAGGCATTTTGGCAATCGGTTCTTTATAATCATGATACATTTCATATTCAGTATCAGCTTCATCTTTTTTTGCAGAGACCAGGATCCCATTTTCTTTGGTAAATTCACGAATGATTTTTCTCACGTCCGCATCTTCGCTGATCATTTCCGCAACGATGTCGCGCGCACCCGCCAAAGCTTCTTCAACTGATTCCACTTTCTTTTCTGTATTGACAAACTCGCGGGCGTAATCTTCAGCGCATCCGTCGATAATCTCTTGTGCCAGCATCATCATCGCCAGAGGCTCCAAACCTTTTTCTTTTGCAATAATGCCGCGCGTTCTGCGTTTGGGTTTGTAGGGCA
>JABWBZ010000078.1 GCA_013359335.1 bacterium | reverse complement strand
CTGTTGGCGCTGCAAATAAATAATTCATCAAAGTAAGCGCTGATGAGACCCGCCGACCGGCTTTTTCTCGAATAAGTTTCTCGGTCTCAGTTTTAAATCGCAGAAGTTGTGAGAGCGTTCTCGATGCCTGGCGAGCCGTTTCATCGACGCCCGTCAGAAAATAAATCATCCAATTCAAAAGGTCGCTTTTCTCGCGGACCCGCGTGAGATTGTCATAATACCATCCTCTGTTTTTTTCAAAGTACGCGGATAAATATAACAGAGGTTGATCCAATATTTTTTGACTGACAAGATATAACGTAATCAATAAACGCCCAATACGGCCATTGCCGTCTAAGAAAGGGTGTATGGTTTCAAATTGGTAATGAGCAATACCGATTCGAATGAGCATGGGTACTTGAATGCGCTGATTGTGCAAAAAATTTTCAAGATCGCCCATTAACGAATTGACGTATTCATGGGATGGCGGCACAAAAACGGCGTTTTGTAAAGATGGTCCAATCCAATTTTGACTGCGCCGGAATTCTCCAGGCGATTTGTGTTTACCGCGAACATCGCTGAGTAATATTTTGTGGCATTCACACAATAGGCGTGAAGACAACGGCAAGCGGCCCAGGGACTCTATAGCGGCATTCATGGCCTGAGTATAATTTCGAACTTCTTTCCAATCATTTCTTTTTTCCGGATCAATTTCTTCTTCGGGCAGCAAAGCCTCGTCGATGTTAGTTTGTGTTCCTTCAATGCGGCTTGAAATAACCGCTTCTTTGGTAACATGAGGCTGAATGAATAATTCAATGTTTGGAACCAATCGCGCGAAAGAATTAAGCTCGCCAACACTGATCGAAGCTCTTTCAAGCAAGGTTCCCAAGCCCGGATCTTTCCATTTCCATTCTTTATTGATTGTTTCTGGGACAAAATAACTATAGGATGAACTTTTTTCAAAGTGTCCTGATTTGTAATCTTCTATATTCATTGAGTTTATGTTATAAATCTTATCACAACGTAAGAAAACCATTTTTTAAAATTAAGCATAAAAGTAAATTATAACAAGTCTTATTTTACTTTTAGGCTCTAAAGTAAAATAACGAATTTTATATTTTACTTTAGTAAAATAAAGTAAAATAATAATTCGGGTCTAAAAATCAGTTTAACGTTGATTATAAATGATTTAAGTGAATTTTTCAGTCATCGACGGCACGCTTGCCAGTAACGGGGAAATGATGACGCGCGGATTACAAATTCTTCGAACGAAAACTATGTGAAATGAGGCTACTGCTTAATAAAAATTCCGAAAGTGAAAGTTGGCGTGGCCAAAATATTTTTTCCGTAAAACGCCGAATCAAAATTTAACGAAACTCCTAAATTCGAACGCAAAGCATACAATACTTCGCCTGAATAAATGAGGTATTCGACGTCACTTGCAAAAATATCTCCGGCTGAATTAATGACGTCTCCGTTTCGCAACGATTCCACGCCCCTTAACCGGCCAATCACCGTAATTTTTGATTTGATCGTATAGCCGATTTCAGCGCTTCCACGCCATTCATCTGAAAATTTTTTTGTCCGGTTATTGAAGCCGAAACTTGCCGACGCGTACATCGGCAAAGGATAAAAGGAATAACCGCCTTCAATGGCAATCATCTGATTGAATTCTCCATCACCCGTATAAAGTCCATGTTGATGAGTATTATCACCAAGGGGCATTCCCAATGTAATGGCGCCACTCAAGGCAGTATTGCTCAATTGAAATAAGCCCGCTCGTAAAGATAAATCCATGTCGCCTACATTCGTGTTTTTTGCGCCATCAAAATAAACAATACCGCTGATCCTACCTACCTGGCGATTAATGACCAATCGCTTATAAAATGGCCAATAGACTATCGCTGTAATTTGATTTGTCAGTCCGTATTCTCCGTAAAAATTGACCGAATAATTACTGAGGGTGTTAATTTTTTGTTTATCGCCATTGGGAAGATAATATCGGTCAGCCTGAAAAAATTGCATATCGAATTTATAAAATCCCTCTCCTTTTTTCTGCGGCCAACCGCCGGCGTATAGCGGCATTGCGGAAAAAAAAGCAAAACAAAAACAACCGAAAAATATTTTCAATTTAATCGAATTGCGCATAGCCAAAAAGATGATTGAATGATGTGCAGTGAATGATTACATAATTGTACGAATGTAAAGCAATCGAAGCGGGCAGGTCGTATGATTGAGCGCCGGTATTGCTTTTCAACGGCGCAATCAAAACACTTTCCTGATTGATACCGGCAATATTGGATAAATAGACGTCCAGATCGGGCCCGTTCGTAATACTAAAACCGGAACTGAACGATAGTTTTACGGCTTGATCCTCTTGTTGTTCTAATATCGCGGTTCCTGCGGCTGAAATACCCGTAAATCCCTGAAAATCGCCCGTCCTGGAAGCAAGGCCGTCGATCACATCGATTCGTACCGGTAAGCTGCTTACTGTTTGCACCGTCGCCTTGATGTTAGCATGTCCGGTTTGTAACGAATACACTTTTCCACCGGATGTAATCGATGCAATTGAAGGATCGCTACTCATCCAAATAACGGTTTGGCCGCTCAGGACGTCGCCGTATCCATTATAAATTACTGCCGACATTTGTAGCGAGTCCCCCAATTGAATTTGCGCCGAAGCCGGCACGACATTCACCTCGGCAATGTCAGCAAGATTGGAAATAACCGTTAACAAGGCCGAATCCTGTTGATCGGCATAAGTACCGACGATCATCGATTGCCCTGCTTGTAATCCAAATGCTAAACCCGGCGAAATAATGCTCGCAATGGCAGGATTCGAACTCTTCCATTGTACAGAATCAAGAGGCATCGCATGGCCAAGTTCATCATAAAACGTCAGGTTAAACATCCTGCTACTATCCTTTTGTACGGACGTATCTTTAGGCATGATTTCGAGTTTGCCTGATGGAATTTCGTCGACGTAATCTGTCTGGATGCATCCTGCGAATAAAAACGCGGCCAGTAAAAATTTTCGCATATTCGATAGTTGAGATTAATGGTAACGGAGATAAAACACGGTACGGTTTGAATTTTTCAACGCAGGTATGTTTCGATTATTCCCTGAAAACAAATCGATTTTTCTACCGATTTTAGTCGCGTTTCTTAAACCCTACAAATTTTCCCCACGACAACTTTCTTCCTCGCTCCCGTCACCGACGGCACGTTTGCAGGCGTGCCCATCAAACATTCGTTGGCTAACAGCGCAAATAACATCGCTTCTTTCGCTTCAGCCGGAATTCCAAATTCATCGGATGTACGAATGGAAACCGTTTTAAAATAAAACTTCAATCTTTCCATCAAAAATCCGTTTTTTACGCCGCCGCCGCTGACGATCAGTTCGTCTAAATCCTGTTTCGAAAATTTTTCAACTTGATCGAATATACTTCGTGCGGTTACTTCGGTCAAAGTTGCAATCAAGTCGGCCGGTGCGATGTTGGAAAATTTTTTAAAAATTTTCTCAGCTAATTCCTGTCCAAATGTTTCTCTACCCGTCGTTTTCGGCGGCGTCAGAGTAAAATATTCATGCTGCAAAATAGCGTTTAAAATTTCTTCACGAATTTTTCCGGTACGCGCTATGTTTCCGCTTTCATCGAAAGGTTTATTGAAAAATTTCTGCACCGCATCATCGATCAACATATTACCCGGTCCTGTGTCGAATGCCATCACGCCGTCCAATGAACCGTTTGCTTTCAGAATGGTAATATTGGCAATACCGCCGATATTCAAAATACCGCGAGTGAGCTTCGCGTCCCGAAAAGCGGCGTGATCGAAATACGGCACGAGCGGCGCCCCGCTTCCTCCGGCGGCGATATCCGCCATCCGAAGATCGCCCACTGTCAGAATTCCCGTTTCCTGCGCGATCACCGACGGATCGCCGAGCTGCAGCGTCGAAAGTATGGCGCGATTAAACAGCATTTCATTTTCAGGGTGATGAAAAATCGTTTGTCCGTGCGAGCCTATCGCCGTGACGGATGCGTGATCGATCCGATGCGTTTCGATAAACCGATTGATCCCGTCGGCAAAAACTTTTCCGATTAAAACATTGGCTTGACTTATTTGACTTGTCGAACCTTGATGCATTAGGTTCAACAGATATGTTTTCCAGCCATCCGGAAAAGGAAACGATTCGAATTTTTCCAACCGCATCTCCACGGAAACGCCCGTGCCGTTGATCTGTACCAGCGCGACGTCCAGCGCATCCATCGACGTGCCGGAATTGACGCCAATTATCAACCGGCTGTTTTTCGTATCGGTGAAATTGATTTTCATGAATCTAAAGTGAAAAAATTGACGTAGAAAAACAATTGAATTTTCGCCAACCGGCGCGATTTAATTGCTTGCGCGATGTTGTATTTTGATTTAAATTAGCCACGTATTTTTTTATTCAAAAAAGCGGAGCGCTCATGAATTCAGCAGTAAAAGACACGACCGGCGCCGGCAAGACGCTTGATAAATTATTAAACTGGTGGGATCGGCTCACGTTCAACCATGAAACGGAATTCCCCGCAACCGCCGATGTTTTAATTCAGGACTATGAATACGAATGGCAATTGCTGCGTCACTTAGAAGTTTCGCGCCTGCAATCGCGTTATCCTTTTATTGAAACGATTCTTGAAAAAGTCATTCACGAACAGCGCAACCAGATGCAAATACTCAAAGACAAAATTGCCGAGTTATCCGGCGAAGAGCCTCAGGCGGCCTCACCGGACGCACCGAGGGAAATCGGCGTTCCTTTGTCGCTGGATATTCAATACGCGCATGAATTGTACGATCTGTATCGCCAGCAAATACCGATGTTCGACCACGCCGGCATGCAGGCTTTCTTGGAATCGATGGCCGAAGCCAAACGGCGGCAAGCGCAAACGTTATTGGAATTAGCCCCTAAATTTCATAACTGAGGTTACACGAACATGCATTTAACCGAAGTCGCGATCATTATCGATCACGCCAATGACATGGAACACATTCGTCCTTGTAAAGAATACCTCGATCATTTCGGTATTCGTTACGATGTGCAGGTGTTATCCGCTATGCGCGATCCAGATGCACTGGATGAATACGTCGACAAAGGACCGGAACGCGGCATCAAACTTTTTATCGTGGCGGCCGGCATGGGCGCTCAATCGGCGGGCGTCATTGCCTCGAAGACCTACGTACCGGTGATCGGCGTGCCGCTGTCCACAACCGACGTTAACGGCGTCGATGCCCTTTACGCCATGGTGCAAATGACCGAAGGCGTGCCGGTTGCAACCGTTTCCATCGGAGTACATGGCCTGAAAAACGCCGCGGTGCTGGCAGCTGAAATTCTATCTCTGTCCGACGCCCGCCTCAAAGAACGGCTTCGTTTTTTCAAACAAAACGGCTGCAAATTCGCTTAAGGAAAACGGCATGGCGAATAAACGCGCGCTGATTGTCATACCTACCTATAATGAAAAAGACAACCTTCCGATTCTGATCGACCGAATTTTTAAAATCGACCTGAGCGCGCACATTACCGAACTGCACTTGCTCGTGGTTGACGACAATTCACCCGACGGCACCGCCGACCTTGTTCGCTCGCTCCAATCGGACGATCCGAGAATTCATCTCCTTTCACGGCCCGAAAAACAAGGCCTCGGCAAAGCCTACGTGGCCGGTTTCGATTACGCGCTTCAAAACGGTTACGATTATATTTTTGAAATGGACGCCGATTTATCGCACGATCCCGCTTATCTTCCGGAATTTCTGAACCGGATTCAACATTGCGATCTCGTCATCGGTTCGCGTTACGTCAAAGGCGTCAACGTGATCAATTGGCCGCTCTCACGCCTGCTGATCAGTTATTTTGGAAACAAATACGCGCGTTGGGTCACGGGAATGCCGATTCAGGATGCCACCGCCGGTTATAAATGTTTCAAACGCGAAACGCTTCAGGCCATCGATCTCACGAGGGTCAGCGCGAGCGGTTATTCTTTTCAGATCGAAATGAATTACCGTGCATGGATTTTAAAATTTAAAATTTGCGAAATTCCTATTATATTTTACGACCGTACGATCGGCGCATCGAAAATGTCCACCAATATTATCCGCGAAGGATTTTTGTTGGTGTGGAAATTGAAAATAAAAAATTTATTCGGAAAATTATAAGGAGGCTTCCCTTGCCAGTTATTTTAGATTTTGAAAAGCCGATTGCCGAACTCGAAAATAAAATCAAAGGCATGCAAAGCGTTGCCAACGTCGATCTTTCGAACGAAGTCAGCGCGTTGGAACAAAAATTAGAGCAGTTGCGCGAAGAAATTTATTCCAAACTGACGCCATGGCAAAAAGTGCAATTGGCGCGGCATCCCGAACGCCCGCGCTCGCTGGATTACATTGAACGTTTTTGCGAAGGATTTACCGAATTGCACGGCGACCGGCTTTTCGGTGATGATCATGCGATTGTCGGAGGTTTCGGAAAAATCGATGGCCAGCCTTTCATGGTGATCGGCCAGCAAAAAGGCAAAGACACTAAAAGCAATTTGTATCGCAATTTTGGGATGCCCAATCCTGAAGGCTACCGCAAAGCGATGCGGCTGATGCGCATGGCGGCAAAATTCAACCGTCCTGTCCTCACGCTGATCGATACGCCGGGCGCTTTTCCTGGAATCGAAGCTGAAGAGCGCGGACAAGCGGAAGCGATCGCGCGCAACCTGCTTGAAATGTCGCGTTTACCCATTCCGATCATCTGCGTTGTCATCGGCGAAGGCGCGTCCGGCGGCGCTTTAGGAATCGGCGTCGGCGATAAATTGCTCATGATGGAAAACACATGGTATTCCGTGATCGCGCCGGAATCGTGTTCGAGTATTTTATGGCGCAGTTGGGAATACAAAGAAAGAGCCGCATCCGCGCTTAAGCTGACCGCCGACGATTTACTGAAACTCAACGTCATCGACAGGATTATCAAAGAACCGATGGGCGGCGCCAATCGCGATTACGATCTTGCCGCGCAATTCGTCAAAACAGCCGTGATTGCAGAATTCAAAAACCTGTCGGCCAAACCGGTCTCCGCGCTTCTCGACGAACGCATCGACAAATATTCCAAAATGGGCTTTTGGGGAGAAATGAATAAGTGAATGTATTCCCTCAGCGATGCGTGACGTCGATACGCGTACGTTACGCCGAAACGGACGCTATGGCCGTGGCTCATCATGCAAGTTATTTACCATGGTTCGAAGTTGGCCGAACCGATCTGATCCGTGAAATGGGTTATCCGTATAAGGAAATGGAAAACGACGGCGTACTTCTGCCGGTGATTGAGGTTCAGGCAAACTACGTCCGTTCCGTTCGCTATGACGACGTACTGGAACTTCATTCATTTCCGCTTGAACAAACCGGGTCGCGTTTGAAAATCGGGTATGAAATGTATCGCGATAAAATTCTTGTTGCCAAAGGCCATACGATTCATGCTTTCACAGACAAACAAGGCAAACCTATCCGTCCGCCGAAAAAATTTTTGGAAAAATTATACAGGTTAAAAAAATGAAAACGATTGTATGGATGTGCGTATTATCGTCGGTGGCCGTTGCTCAGAACAAACTCGATGTCGATATTTTTCGCGCGATCAATAATCAGCATACGCCGTTCACGGACGATTTTTTTAAAGTAACCACCAATAGTATGCGACCCGTTGTGATTGCCGCGCCGTTTGGATTTGTTGCGACAGGCATTCTCACAAAAGACCGCCAGGCTACGGACACAGGCATTCTGCTGGCTGCTTCAGCTATACTCACGGCCGGCATTACTTATACTTCAAAAGATCTGATCAATCGAAGAAGGCCATACGAAGCGCTGAAAAATGTTCACGGCGGAAATTTCGGGGAACGTACCGCCTCCATGCCTTCAGGTCATGCGAGCATGGCGTTTGCTACGGCAACGATGGTTTCGCTCCAATACAAAAAATGGTATGTAACCGTTCCGGCATACACGTGGGCGGGATTGGTAGGTTACAGTCGAATTGCTTTGGGTTATCATTACCCGAGCGACGTGCTGATTGGCGCACTAGTCGGCGCAGGGAGTTCCTATCTGATTTATAAACTCCAAAAACCAATCTTGAAAGTTTTTCATTAACTCCGTCGTCTGCAGATACGTTGATCACTCCGTTATCAAAATATACTTCGCCCCTGAAAGAGTAATCTGCAAAAGGATTGTCAAAAACCCTGATAGGGCGGAATAGATTGAATCCGCTCGTAATCGTCCCACGTATCGATATCCAATAAAATTCCAGGATCGTTGACAGTAATTTTTTTTACTTGTCCTGAAAAGGCTTCAATCGCTTTATACAATAATTTGTCCTCGTCGTGCGATAGACACCACTCCACAAGCGATCGATTAACCAAAACCGGATGACCTTTCTGATTATCATGTACGGGGATGACGATGTTATCTGAAAAATTATCGATGAGTAAATGGAGGGTGTTGATTCGAAATAGCGGTAAATCACCCGGCGTGATAAAAACTGCGTCAGGTTTTTCTGAAATTGCGGAAAAACCTTTGCGAACGGATGTACCCATTCCCAAATCGTGATCAGGATTATGAACAAGCTTGCATGGCCAATTTTTTAATGCATCCCGGATCGATTCGTTATATTTTCCGGTCACTACGACGATTTCGGACAGCGGCAATTGGACAAATTTATCGATCACTTGTTGCAGAATCGTACTGCCGGCAAATGGAAGAAGCAATTTGTTTTCCTGAAAACGCTTGGACGATCCGGCGGCGAGAATGACGGCAGAAAAATTCATGGCATGGTGAATTGATTTTTGGCTCGGATCGTGAGTACCGCACAGGGCGCTTTGCGAACCACTTTCTCCGTCACGCTGCCGAGCAGAATATGTTCAATCGCGCTACGGCCGTGCGTCGACAATACGATCAAGTCGGCCTCGCACTCGCGGGCAGCTTTGACAATTTCGACAAATGCCTTCCCCTGCACAAGCAACGTTTCTACTTCGATCACGCCGAAATCTTTTTCACGGCCTTTAATATCCCTCTCCGCCATCGATCGGAGTGACGTTTCGGCCGTCGAATGGATTCCCTGCTCTATTTCCACTAAATCGGGCATGCCCATCGGAACATCCGTGTAATAAACGATCGGCTCGTATACATGCATCAGGATAATTTTCGATTTGAAAATTTTCGCCAGCATCAATGCTTCTTCAAGCGCCGCTTTGGAAGAATCGGAAAAATCCGTCGGAACCAGAATTTTTTTAAACATACCGGCCTCCTTTTTTTTGAAAGTTTATAAGCTTCCCAAAATTATCTTAAGATCATGCAGTCGTTGAGCAAGTCCTTCCGCTTTCATCAACAATGAAATACCTGCGGCACCGGCCGCACCTGCGTCTAAAAAAATTTTCGCATTAGCCAATGTTACTCCTCCCAAGGCGTACACCGGAATCGGCGCGTGTTGACAGATCGAACGAAATTCTTCAAGCGAAAGAATCGGGTGGCCTGCCGGCTTCGATGGGGATGGCGCGACCGGTCCCAATACGACAAAATCAGCCCCGAGCCGGGTCGACGACGTCACCTCGGACTCGGAATGAGCAGACACTCCGATCAAAGCTTTTTTCCCCAAAATCATCCTCACACGATCCGCCGGTAGACTGTTGCCGGTTAAATGTACGCCGTTTAATCCAAGACTCAAAGCAATATCGATACGATCGTTGATTAAAATTTTCACATCGTACCGCTCGGCAATCAATTGGACACGTTTACTTAAACGATATAATTCGACCGGCGATAAATCTTTTTCGCGGATCTGAATACAACGAATGCCCGATCGGAAAGCTTCTTCGAGAAGCTGAAAATATTTTTCACCGGCTTGCTTACGATCCGTGATCCCATAAAATTTAAACCCTGGGTTCATGGCGCTTGAAAAAATTAAAATGAACGAGATAAAAAAGGCCGACCACACCCGGCAGCAAAACGTTGCTCAAAAAGATCATAATGGACGCGTTAAAAGCAGCTGAGGCCGAAACGCCAAGCTTGCCAAGAAAATAAATCGATGCGCCTTCTCGAACGCCGAGATCCATCAACGCCACGGGCAATAACGATTTGGCAAACATGACGCTCGAGGCGCCTATCAAACCTTCACCAAACGGCATCGGCGCAAAGGCATTGATAAACCAGTAAAACTGCACATAAATAATCAATTGAAAAGTCAGCGCATAGATAAAGCTTGGAACGAAATGGTTTTTCTTAAAATTCTCGGACGCTGAAATCAGTGAAAATATTTTCTCACGAAACGGCGCGTAATGAAATAATTTTTTAGATGATCGGATGAGATCGCGTACCCGTTCAGGAAAGAAAACCGTCATCGCTAAAACCGTTATCAATAAAATTCCAAAAACAGTGATGAGCAATTTGATTTCCGTTCCATGCTGAAATTGAAATTCAATCATCAACAACATTCCAATCAACCCGAAAACGGAAAGCGCCAGTTGTGAAAAAGCTTTATCGATAATTGACATACCGGTAATTTCAGAACGCCGAACCGACGTTAAAAAAAGGCCTTTGCCCAATTCGCCCAACCGCCCCGGCGTCACAAGCCCGATTGAAAACCCGCACATGAGCGAACCGAAAATATCGCTATGGGATATATCCTTTTTCAAAATATGCACTAGATAACGCCACTTGTAATGCTGAATAAGAATATTCGGAATGGTCAGGGCTAATCCCACTGCAAAGGCCGTCCAATTGATCTCGTTGAATTCAGCGCGTATTTCGGTTAACTGAATTTTAGTCGCAATAAAATAAAATAAAAAAAATGTAATCCCGATTTTGAGCAGAAGGAATGCTGTTTTTTTTGATCGGCTTTTTGTTTGCGAATTACCGGTTTTCTCTTCTATGGAATGCTCGTCAACCATCAATTCATTTCTAAAGTCACTCATCAAGATAACAAGTTTTTTAATTTTTAATTTTTTCGATTTTAAACTTCACAATTTTTAAAAAAATTCTATTTCAGCCATCCTTGCGGATCCAGCGGTTCACCGTTTTTATAAACACCGAAATGCAGCACCGGTTGTCCTTCATCGGATTCATCTACCCGCGCGATCACATCCCCCGCGGTGAGGCTCTGATCGGGGTTGACGTAAATTTCTCCCAGATGCGCATAGACCGTATAATAACCGCCGCCATGATCGATGAGAACCGTATTGCCAAAACGGCGGAGCCACGTCACTACGGAAACACGTCCTTTGGCAACGGCATGTACCTCGCTATTGGTATTCGTCAGAATATCCACGCCGGGATTACGCGTTTTAGTCCCCAAGACCGGATGAATATGATCGCCGAATTTTTTGACAACCCGGCCGGCCGCCGGCAAAGGCAGTTTGCCTTTGTATTGGATGAAATTGGATTTTTCCTCGTAGACAGGTCTTTTATAAGACTTCACGGCCGTTTTATTTTCCGCCAAAGCTTTTTGCCGGTTGGCTTCATCCAATGCTTCCTGTTCTTTTTTCTTTCGCTCCAATTCGGCGATTAGCGTTTGCATCGTTTCGATGTCGTCCTTCCGCTGATCGATCAGCGAAGCCAGCATCTTCTTATCTTTGCGGATTTTTTGCAAGGCTTGCGTTCGCTTCTTCAATTCGGCGTCCAAAGCGGCTTTTTCATTTTTTTTCTGACGAATCAATTGCGTTTGTAATTGTAATTCACCTTCAATCTGTTTTTTTTGCGATACGATGGAATTTTTTTTTCTGCGTAAAACTTCCATGTCCTTTTTGTCTTGTTCGGCAATGATCTTAAGATATTTCATCCTCGAATAAGCCTGGCTCAAAGACTGCGAGGTGAGGATAAATGCCAGCGGATCTTCTTCACGATGTTTGTAAATCTGAACCAAACGTTGGCTGGTTAATTTCTTCAGCCGGGTTAATTCCTCCTGCGTTTGCTCCAGAGTCAATCGCAATGCTGCAATGTTGGCTTCCGTAATCTGTCGTCCCTTTTCCAATTCGCCGATAAGTTGTTGTAATAAACCAATCTTGCCGTTCACGTCGTTCAATTTTTCCAATTCACTTTTTTCGCGCTTCGACTCCGACGACAATTTGGATTCATAGTTTTTAATTTCAGACTGAAGTTTTTTAAGATTTTTCTGATGATCGGTAATTTTCTTTTGAAAATTCTGACTGACCAGCAACCCCGTTAGCACAAGCACGCCGGCGAATCCAATCACCGCGTATTTTGAAAGATATTTCAGACCATTGAGTTTAAGCATACACGTTATAATCCGATATCGATTGATCTTCATTGTTTCTGATCAGACGATTGCAGGTAATGGCTTCATTTTTTAGCCGATTGAAATCGGCCTCGGTGAAGCGCGCATTTTTTAAAGGATAGACGGATTTATTAGTCATGAGCGGATTATCGGAGGGAAAACCATAGTCACGAACGGCTGAATTCCAATCGGGCGTATTGGGAATGGGTGAATACGAGGAAAGGCTGATGCGCGCGCCCAATTCATGAACGTACCGGATGCTGTCGCGCACTTCGGATGGGGATTGATCCGGAAGACCCATGATGAGATATATCGTAACTTTGTTTCGAGGAAATCCCGCTCGCTCCAGGTTATTCAACGCGCGTTCAAGATCGGTATCGGTTACTTTTCGCATTTGTTTTTGCCGTTCGGGATTTTTGGATTCGTAGCTGAGTCTGATCGTTTTGAACCCGCTTTCAACCAGCAATTCCGCCAATTCTTCATCGAGTAATTTCGCAAATAACCCATTGGGTGTGTGAAAATTGACGTTTAATTTTTCACTGATGACGTCACGTAAAATCAGTTTGATATGCCGTTCGGCATTGACGAATAAAGCGTCGTCATAAAGCGTGATATTGCGAATACCTTTCTCGGCATAACATCGAATTTCTTCTACAACTTTTTGAGGGCGCCTACGTTTGAAAACGTCCGTGAATTCATGCGTCGCGCAAAACGAACACGTGTAAGGACAACCGCGCGTCGTCATCATTCCGACGTATTCAAGTTTTGGATATAAATGATAGGCCGGGAGAGGATAATCGTCGTAACCCGTGTACGTCTTGGTGGATCGCAATTCAAATTTTTCTTTGACGAATTCTAAAATCGCCCGTTCACTCTCGCCTTTGAAAACACGATCCGCGCCGGCATGCTGTTTTGCAAATTCATAAAATAAGGTTGCATAAATGCCGCCGAGCAAAACGGGCGTTTCAGGAAAAATTTCTCGGCACATTGCGATAGCTTCATGCGCGCTGCGATACCAATAGGTCATGCCGGATGTCACCAAAATCAAATCGACTGTGCATG
>JABWBZ010000077.1 GCA_013359335.1 bacterium | reverse complement strand
GTTTTCCGCAATGATGATGTTGCGAACTCGTATTCTCTGATCGGCGGTTTTATCAAGGCCGAGAACATAGTATAAGACCAATTTTCAAGCAGAATCGAAGTTAACTTTTTCCAGATGGCTGTGACAAAGTTCTAACCAAATTGTCAATCGTTAATTTAGGATTTATAACGGTATCATCTTCCTTTGTCAAAAGGCCTGAAGTTCCAAAATGCGCAATCGCGTCGACTAGATGTTCTAAAATAATGTCTCGTTGCTCTGGTGTTGTGGCAGATTCGATGAAAGAAGACATGCTATTTGCTAGCCGTTTTCGATGTAAATTATGTTGCCGCATGTGTAGATTTGCCCTTAAAATTCGAAGACAAAAGGCACCAATCGCACCAACAGCGCTTATAATTGTTATTCGAATAGCTGTATAGTAGATTACATGCCAATTCCATTGTTCTGGTAATGGTATTTGCATGAAATAAATAGCAATCAATAAAAAAAGTACTAACGAAATTCCGCTTAACCAAGACCAGAGTTTAATTTGCTTATTGAATTCAATCTCTGCATCGCTAAATTGTTGCTGTGCATCTCTGACAGAGATTTTAGCGGCTGTTAACCGTGCTCGATTCTCAATTTGTTGAGCCAAGTGTCTTGCTTCTTCAAGCACTTTTGACGAATCTTCCTTAAGCTGTGTAAGTGATTTAGTTGCTTCTTCTTGCATGGTTTTAACTGCAGCTTCATAAGCTTTTTTAACACCCTCATCGGCTAAAATACCTTTTTTTTCAACTGCTGCCGATACAAAATAGTGCCAGTGTTGTAATAATTGTTCATTCGTATTTTTTATGTTATCAATGAAAGGTTGTCTGTTGCTCACATAATCTGGGTTTGATCTTCCTGCATGTGTTTCCAGTTGTTGCCGAAGGCTATCAAACAATCCTCTAATTGCATTAACTATACCTTCAGGTACCCATTGAGCAAAATTGATTGCAAAATCTAATTTAACCTGTATTTCCTTAATTAAGGGTTCTATGGTATGTTGCAATGACTCATCACCAAGATTAGCACGAATTAACTTTTCCATATTAATTTTTGAATAATCTTGGGCAGTCTTTTTAAGAGATTCAATTGCATTAGTTGTAGCCATATTGGTCCTCCAGGGCTAAAAATGAGTCGATAGTTAGATATTTTAAGAGAAAGATATTACATTGAAATTAAACCAAGCAATCTCAGTAATTCTACAATACCCATCAAGTAAAGTCAATTAATTAGTAGTTTGTTTTGCATTCGTCATCCTAAGCTATTTAGTTTTTCCATGCTCGATCTCATCTCACATCTCCCACAACGCGGTTCCATATATTTCTGGAAATATAAAACTGACGGATGGCTCGGCAGTGAATGGCATTTTGCGGCGAATGAACAAGGCCGGAAGTTTTTTGAAGAATTATTGAATCGGATGGAAACGGCTGAAACGGATTGTACATTTTTGATTAAAACCAAAGCCGTCACGCAGAAAATTTTACGCGTGCCTGATTTTAATTCGCCGTACGAAAATCGCGAAGGTTTGAAACTGACCTTTTCACCTTTTGAATCGAATTATTACGAGTGGAGTGTGGGGGACAATGAATACATTGTGGATATTTCATTCGGCAAAGCGATCCTTCGCGAATGGCGTCGGGTTTTGACCGAAGCGCAAGCCGTCGAAACCTGCATCGGTCTGGAAGATGACCATACCGTTTTTGTCTGGAAGACTGATGGATAGCCGTGATGGTCAGTTCTCATCTCCGTCTTCAGGAACGTTAATCTTATCGGCTTCGCCTTCACACCAATTAACCAAATCTTTTTTTTCCTGATCGGTAAGTTTCGCTTCGGGATGCATCAGCAGATAAATCGGCATAGGCATTTTACCATCGGTGACTTCGCCGGCTATTTGCGATAATTTCTCGACTTTGCGGGATTCTTTGTAATCGCCCCAGGCGGAGAAATTCAAATGTTTACGGCCTTCCTTGACGTCCTGCACCAGCAGCCAGGATACCGGCGCGACATGACTGTACCATGGCCAATTCGTCTGATGGCTGTGGCAATCGTAACACGCTTTTGTAAGAACGGATGCAATGTTTTCGGGCACTTGCATTTGTGCCTGAAATGTTTTGGCCTGATCGATCGGAGGATTCGTCTTTTCGGGACGAATGAATTGAATAACTGTTAAAATGAGAAGTAAACTTATACCCATCCATTTGAAAACTTTTTTCATAAAAAATCCGGCTCCTTGATGCTATAGTTTAAAATACCGACTATTCTACAATTTTGAATTGTTATTTTCCATCATTTTTGTAGATTGTTAAAAAAATAGATTTTCTGACAGTTTCACTAAAATCCAAACGTTTATGAAAACAATCCTGATCGTTACGTTATTAATGAGCGGAGGGTTTTTTTATGAGATCAATCCGTGCAGTTGCGACACGGATAAAGATTTTTTGACGGTCGCGCCGTCGAGTCCGCTTGTCGTTATTGCCAGGATCAATCGTTACAAAAAAGTCGACGATCTTGAACAGGCGATGGAAGTTGAGATCAAAGAGATTTTACACGGCAAGGAATCGCGCAGGAAAATCTGGATTTGGGGCGACGACGGAAAACTATGCCGCCCTTACGTCAAGCGGTTTCCCATCGGCACGACGTGGATACTGGCCGTTCGTCCGGACAATCAGATTGACGATCAATACCAGATTTCGATTTGCGGCGAATACTGGTTAAAAATAGACGGCGCTAAAGTCACCGGGCGTATTGATTCACTCGAGGAGCAAACGAAAACTTTAGATGAGGTCAAGGCAATGTTTAAATCGAAGATTTAACACTAAGGCACTTAAGCAGAATTAAAAATTAGCTATTATAAATTTTAAAAAGCTTAGTGCCTTAGTGTTGCGCCTGTTCACTTCTTTTTTTTCCAATCCGCTAATAATTCCTGCATACGTGCGAGATCGAAAGGCGGTGATTGCATGCCTTTGCTGTATTCCATCGCTTTATCCATCATTTTGACGGCGTCGGCTGTTTTGCCGGCTTTGGCGAGCAACTGCGCTTTGACACGACAATTCCAGTAATTTTCAGTCAGCATAATAGACACATCGATCCATCGCATCGCCTCTTCCAAATTCACATTATTTTCAAGACAATAATTCGCCGCCTGCATCATGGGCGCCCAACTGATGGCCGTGCGGGCTTTGGCGAGCGTCATTGATTGCGCTTCGACTTCAATTTTGAAGGCGATTCTGATTTTTTCCCATTGCATCACGAGGCGGCAGGAATTGTCCGTGAGTTCATCGAACGTAAAAAGCAAGCGTTCCTGCAGGTCACTTGCTTGCGGTTTCGTTTTGATCCGAACAACCTCGTTTTCTTGTTTGTAAGAATAAGGTCCCCAAGGTTTGGAGTCTTTATTCAAAATGATCGTCCACTCTGTTGTGGTCGGGATGATATGCAGGCTGTATGTTCCGGCAGGCAATTTCGTTCCTTCGACGGTAACACTGTCAGAAAAAGTAATGGTAGTTGCTTCATTGGCTCCGGCGCGCCAGACTTCGTTGTATGGAACGAGTTTGCCCCAGATTTCACGGCCTTTGACGCCGGGTCGTGAGTAGGTTATCGAAATGTCCGTAATGCCGATGGTTTGTGAAACCGTAGCTTTCGGGCTCGGACGAGGAAGGGTGACTTGTGCGGAAATTGAAAAAGCCTGAATTAAAAATAACGTGATGAATAAACGCATGGCTTGTTCCTTTCAGTTATGTGAAGAATATTTGGACTCGATATTATTTTCAACCCACAATCACAGTGCCGATTTGAGACAGTTAATAAAAAACTCTGTGAACTCTGTGACCTCCGGTGTGAAAATAGAATAGGGATTTTATTCAATTAAGGCAAGACTTCGAATCGAATTTCATCCGAAAATTTTTTATCGAACGATTCAGCGCGCAATGCATATTTGCCGGGTTTCAAATGCCAGAGTTTTTTGAAAGGAATATTATTTTCTTCATAGAAATGTCCATTGATAAACCATCGGATGCGCGATACGCCGCCCGGCGCGAGTGCTTCGAAGTAAATGGCCTGATAATCACGGCGTAAATCCGGATCGATTTTGAATTGAGAGCCATCCGCCGGATAGACAATTTTTAAAGCTCGTACGGCGTCAAATTGCTTGCGCCTATTCATCGAAACATCGTGATAATCGTTCAAAGTGTCCTCATAGTGCCATTGTGCGTATATCGGCGAAATGGCCGTGTAATTGACTTTGCCCGAACTGCTGTGCGCGCGACAGGCAATGAGCGGTTCTGTTCCTTCGATGAAATGCTCCTGAATAGTGGAAACACATCCTTCGTGCGGCCATTCGCCACTGATACTGCAAACGGCGCGACGTTTCATTTTCGGAGGAACGGGAAATTTGTCCGGAGAAGATTGACGGTACAAATACAACATGATTTCACGCATGATCGGGCCCGCGCCGGTCACTCCGGAAATATCGTTCATCGGCGAATTATCGAAATTACCTACCCACACACCGACGGTAAAATCGTTGGTGTAACCGAACGTCCAGTTGTCCCGAAAATCCGAAGACGTTCCGGTTTTGGCGGCGCAAGAAAATGGCAACGCGATCGGGGATTCATATCCGAAAGCCGGCACACGCGCGACCGGATCGGATAAAATATCATTGATCAGAAACGCCGCTTGCGGCGAAGCTATAACCGCAGGTGAGGAAACGTTTTCGTTTTCAATGGCATGCAACCGGATTAAGCGCCCTTGATTCGGAAAAATAGTGTACGCCTGCGTGAGTTCGAACAGCGTTACTTCGCCATTACCCAGCGTCAAGCCGTGGCCGTAGTAGTCGGAATTTTTATCAAGCGTCGAGATGCCGCACTGGCGCAACTGTCCGAGTAAAGCATCGACGCCGAGCGTTTGCAGAATACGCACGGCCGGAACATTGTACGAACATGCCAGCGCGACCCGCGCTCGGACCGGACCGTGAAAGCGGTGATCGTAATTTTTCGGAGTGAAATTGCCTTCCGCCGTCGGAATAACCGTTTCGACGTCCGGAATGAGCGAGGCAGGGGAATATCCTTTTTCGAAAGCGAGCGAATAGGTGAATGGTTTCAATGCGCTGCCCGGCTGGCGTTTTGAAAAAATGGCATTGAATTGCCCGTCGTGTTGTTCGCTGAAATAATCCGCCGAACCGCACATCGCGAGAATCGCGCCTGTCGGATTATGCACGACGAGGACGGCGGCGTTGGTAACATTTTCGTTGCTCAGTTGTCGGATCTGGCCGCCGATGATTTTTTCAATTTCTTTTTGAAGGGGCAGATCGAGTGTCGTATGAATATCGGACGATGCAGTCGATTTGTTTTTCAAAATCCAGTCGATGAAATGCGGCGCATCAAATGGTGAAGATTTTGGAAATAAAACGATAGGCTCATTCATAGCACGTTGATAGTCATCGTCATTCAATTGTCCCGTTTCATGAAGTTTGGACAAAATAAAACGCTGACGTTTTTGCGCTTTGTCGACATTTTTGTACGGATTGTAAAATGTCGGCGATTTGGGAAGAGCCATCAGAAATGCCGATTCCGCCCAACTCAAGTCTGATGCGGATTTACCAAAATATAGTTGCGATGCCGCTTCGATGCCAAAGGTTTGATTGCCAAACGGGATACGATTAAAATATTGTTCTAAAATTTCATTTTTTGATTGTGTGTGCTCCAGCCTTACGGCAAACCACATTTCAATCATCTTAAAAAAAATATTTCTCGGAAAATGATAGACATTACGAACCACCTGTTGCGTGATGGTCGATCCGCCGCTTACGGTTTGCAAGGCTGACAGGTTCTGAATGAGCGCGCGCAGGGTTGCAACCGGATCCACGCCGTGATGATCGTAAAAACGTTTATCCTCTGCTGCAATAGCGCATGCGATGGAGCGCGAGTTGATTTTTTCCAATGCCGTCCATTGCCCACGTCCTTCCTGTGATGATAAAATTTCACGTAGTAAATAGCCGTTTCGGTCGAATACGCGTACCGATGCAACTTCCGTAAATGCAAGGTCTTTTTCAGATATAGGGTATATCAGAAGCGATATAATACACAAACCGGAAAACAGAATATCCTGATTTTTCATTGCTTTGTTTTATTGCATGTTAAAGACATTGAGCAATGCTTGCCCGACTATCTTTTAGGATAGTTTCTTTTAAAATAGTAATCAATTCTGTATTGATGAACAAGGCCAACTTCTTTAAAGTGATCGGCCCTATATTGTTATGTATAAAAAGGCAGTTTAAAATCAAAAAATTAGCCTTACCGATCATTGCGTATTCCATTTTTTATTCATCGCGGATTTTTTTTGATGTGAAATTTTTTCACATCATAAAGTGCATTGATATGTTTACAACGATGGGAGTTCGATTTGAAAACTATGAGCTTTACATTAAATAACTTTAGAGAAAAAATGCGCAAATATTCTTTTATTATAGCACTTTTATTGCCTTTAAAGGTACTTGGACAATCATCATTAAACTATTCGTATACGACGCAGAGTGACTTTTCACCCCTGACTGACATGACTGGAGGAATTCAGATTCTTGGCAGTAATGTAGATGATGGGCCTGTTACTTCTACGATCTTTCCGATTGGATTTGAATTCTGGTTTATGGGCAGGCCATATACGCAGTTCAGCGCGAATGCCAATGGCGTCATCCGACTGGGATCGTTAGGAATAGGTGTAGCCAAGAATAATGATTTGACTCAAGATTCGGCTTTAATCGCTCCATTCTGGACAAATTTGGCCACAGATTGGGCATCAGGATCAGTTTCCTATAATGTAAGCCGGTATTAAATCCGTATTGTGGGATGGGCGTGATGATCACAACCGATTGTGTGCCAGCGGAATTTATTTCTGCCGCCTTGTAGTCGACAATAAAATGCGCATCATGAAAATGACGCTTTTAAAATAATCAATTATAACTCAAAAGATTTTCGGAGATTTATGCCCGACGATCATGTTGAAAAAAAAGATTACGCGTTTACATTCGGGCTAACGAGCCTGATTGTTGGATTTATTTCTCCTTATTTAGTTATCGCTTCGTTTTTGACATGGCTGCCTCCGGCATTTCTTTTCGCGGGCTTCATTGCGTGTATTCCCATGTTTGTGATTGGATTGGTTTTTATTTGGCTTTCGCGAAAATCTCGAGGCATGAAATTTCTTTTAACATTCTTGCCTCTTATAATTTGGTTGATTTCTGCTATTATTCTTTCGATAGCGATGCTGTTTGTACCAGGCATTGGCGCTCCCAGATAACGGCATTATTCGTAAAACCTCATCGTAGTTCTGCTGATCCTCGCGTGACTTAAATTACCCCGAAAACTGACCTATATCATTTGCAAACCCGTGTTTAGAACTTATTTTGTAGCATTGGTGTAAGGGATGGAATTATTCAACAGTGTAGTCTCAAGATCGATTTTAAATAGCGGCACAATGTGCCGAAAGTGTTGAAAAAATTTACAGTTTGTTGTCAGGAGGATTCCAATGCCTACCGTAAAAGAAAGACCGAAACCTTTTGTATTTCCTGAATTCTGCAAGGGGTGCGGGCGCTGTATAGAGGCTTGTCCGAAGCACTGTATTGAAATAGGAACGGAGATCAATCCCGCGACGGGTTTGATACCGGTGGTGCTGAAATTGGATCTGTGCAATGGATGCCAACTCTGTATCGACGCTTGCCCTGAACCGTTTGGATTGCAGCCGCAACCTAAGGAACTGGATTTCGAATTAATGGATCCGGAAAAAATGTTCGGCGAAAAGCCGACGACGGCGCCCGTTCCGTACCCCATTCTCGACACGGTCATTCAATTGCCACAAGTCGATCCTTTGGTTATCAAAGGCACGTATGCTTCCGCGATCGGCGCACTGCTCGCCGGTTGCCGCCATTTCTTCGGTTATCCGATCACGCCATCCACCGAAGGCGCGGAATTGATGGCGAAATTATTACCCGATCTTAACGGAATTTTTGTACAGGCGGTCAGCGAAGTTGCAACAGTCAATATGATGTACGGCTGCAGCGGCGCGGGATTGCCGTGTATGACGTTTACTTCCTCGCCCGGATTCAGCCTGATGCTGGAAGGAATTTCGTACATGGTCGGCGCGGAACTCCCGGCGGTTTTTGTCAATATCATGCGCGGCGGGCCGGGGCTCGGTAACATTGCGCCGGAACAAGCGGACATCAAGCTCGCTTGCCGCGGGCTCGGCCACGGCAATACGCACGCGATCGTACTCACGCCGTCGACGCCTCAGGAAATGCTGAATCTCACCATGCTTGCTTTTGAACTGACATTTAAATATCGCAATCCGGTCGTGCTTCTCGGCGACGGCTATCTCGGACAAATTACCGGTAAAGTCGAATTGCCCAAAACGATGATCAAACCAGGCATTCCTGAATGGGCCGTGTTCGGCGATGAAATGCACCGGAGAAATCTCATTTGTTCGATCTTTCTGAGCGAACAAGATCTGGAACAACACAATATTCATCTCAATGACAAATATGCGAGCATGATTGAAGCCGAGCAACGCGCCGATTTATTTTACTGCGACGATGCGGACGTCATCCTGATTGCATGCAATACTCCGGCGCGTATGGCGAAAGGCGCTGTCGAGCAATTGCGCAGCCAAGGCATCAAAGCGGGATTGTTCCGTCCGATCACGCTGTGGCCGTTTCCGATCGAAACGCTGAAACCGCTGCTGAAGCAAGCCGAACATTTAGTCGTCGTGGAAGCCAGCGCCGGCCAATTGGAAGATGAAGTTCGTCTCGCTCTGAGCAATGCGGGCATCCGCGATTATCCCGAGATCAGCCACGTGCAGCATTTCGGCGGCGTCTTACCGCAGCAGCACGAGATTATTCACACCGTACTCTCACTGGAGGAGGTATTGTCATGAGCGCCGCATTTTATAATAAATTCGAACGTCATGCTCACGGCGAAGGTCTCAAAGGCCATTCGACGCATTATTGTCCCGGATGCGGGCACGGGCTCGCGCATAAATTCATGGCACAGGCTATTCAAGACTTAAATATACAAGACCGAACGATCGCCATATCACCGGTTGGGTGCAGCGTATTTCTGTACTACTACATGGATGTGGGAAACTCGCAAGCCGCGCATGGGCGTGCGCCGGCGGTTGCGCTGGGACATAAAGTTGCCAACCCGAATTCTATTGTTATCAGCTATCAAGGGGACGGTGATCTGGCGTCGATTGGTCTTGCTGAGATCATGCAAGTCGCGCAGATGGGAATTCCCATCACGGTCATTTTTGTAAATAATGCGATCTACGGCATGACCGGCGGACAAATGGCGCCGACGACATTGATCGGGCAAAAAACTGCGACGACGCCGCACGGACGTACGAATTTTGCCGGACAGCCTTTGAAAATGGCTGAAGTGATGGCGCAATTGGACGGTCCGGTTTATGTCGAACGCGTAGCATTGTATGATAACAAACAGCGCAATCGCGCGCACAAAGCCATTCACAAAGCAATCCAGCTTCAAGTCGAAGGCAAAGGCTTTGCGTTCGTCGAAGTGCTTGCGGAATGCCCGACACATTTGAAAATGACACCGTCGCAAGCGGAGGAATGGGTGCGCGATTACATGACGCCGATTTTCCCGTTAGGCGTAAAAAAAGATTTGACCGTCGAGCCGATGTGGGACGTAAAATCGCCGGACTTCGATCCGAAAAAATTAACGCAGTTGGTCGGCGGAACGATTGAAAGCGTCCCGAAATTTGCCAAAACATTTCCAAGTCATATTGCGCAGCACGATATCGCGTTGAAACTGGCCGGCGCGGGCGGTGACGGCGCTCAGACCGCCGCGATGCTCATTACCAAAGCCGGCATCAATGAAGGATACGACGCGACGCATATTCCCAGCTACGGGCCGGAATCCCGCGGCGGCACTTCATATGCGGACGTGCACATCGCCGATACCGAAGTGCTTTCTCCCGCTTCACCCAACCCGCATATCCTGATCGCCTTTAATGCGCCGAGCCTGGCTAAATTCGGACCACAAGTCCAGGCCGGAGGGACGATCATCTATGATAGTTCAGTCATTACTGAACCGCCTGCCTTACACAACGCCGCCAAATTGGTCGGCGTTCCCTTCACCGAAATTGCGGCTGATCTCGGAAAGACGATGGTCAAGAACATTGTCGCTTTGGGCGCCCTCCAGGCGGCAACCGGGATTTATCCGCAAGATACTTTCTTAACCGCAATACGTCAGGCGCTGAAAGATAAATGCGCCATGATTCCCCTCAATGAGGAGGCTTTTAGCTGGGGCATGAAAGCCTTCCATGGTCGGTAACGCAATCCCCTAGAGACCTTGTGGTCTGGGTTTTTAGGGGATTCCTCTTTTTTTAATCCGGATTTCTCAACAAAGCAAAATTTATTGAATACACAAAAAATGTGTTTTTTATTTGCAATGTATTTTGAAATCGTTGCAAGTTACGCGTCAGAATACGATGTGAAATTTTGTTAGTCATTTCGACGAGTGAAACGAGGAGAAAATCTGTTCTGTGGTCCAAACATATTCTCGCTCGTTGGAGGCTCGAAAAGACTCGAAGAAGCAATCAAATATTTAATTTTCAATTTTTGATTGAATTCACAACATACCCAATTTTTAACCTTGAGAATCAGAGCAGGGAAGCGTATCATCGTTATGATTCAACGAATGATAAGGAGTTACGATGCGTCTGAATTCGGCGATTATATTGGCAATGTTTTGGTGGTATATTGGTTGCGAAAAATCCGGCGATAATCAACCTCCGTCTGAACCTTCCTCACCACTCCCGGCGTACGGCGCATTGGATGTTGCGATCGATGCCGTTTTAGCGTGGGATGCCGACGATCCCGACGGCGACGATTTGACTTTCGATGTTCGGTTTTATTCGAATGAAGCTTTGACGAATCAAATCGACTCGGCAATCGGCATTACTGTACCGTATTATCAGGCGTCGTTGGAATATAATACGATTTATTATTGGCAAGTTACAGCCGACGACGGCCATACCTTGACGAAAAGCCCGGTTTGGCTGTTTACCACCGAAGACGTTCCGGCAACAGTTTTGATGGAAGAAGATTTTGAAACGAGTCTTATTCCAAATGAAGAATGGCTGACCGGTGACGATAATCCTAATTCAGGATTCGATTTCTGGGACGATCAACCCACGAATTTAGCCGGCCGGGCGCACAGCGGCGATTGGGCATTGCATTGTGCATTCAACGGCGATGCCACGGGCCAGGCCTATGACAACGACATGTCAGCGTATTTTGAACGGGCTAATTCTGCCGGAATTTCTTTGAATGGATATACGGAAGTGCAACTTAGTTTCTGGATTTGGTACGAAACGGAATTAGATGCAGATTATGTACAACTGCAATATTGGACCGGCAGTGCATGGACGGATGTCGCTAATGCGCGTTACACGGGCACGTCCGGTGGTTGGCAGGAAAAAATCATTCCTTTTACCGGCAGTGGTACTTTATGGGTGCGGTGGCTTTTTGTGTCCGACGCTCAAAACACCAAGGAAGGCGTCTATCTCGATGACATTGTATTGTCAGGCAAGTCGTTATCGACCGGTCGTGCGTTGAGCGACGATGTGATTTTGATTGATAATCTCGGCCAGCAAGGACCGAACGGCAAACAAGCGCCGGTCAATGCAGAGACATTCACAAAAAAGGATAAACGTTAGAAAGCGATTATTTAAAAAAAGAGGATTATTCAATCCGCTTTTTTTGTATGTCTTACGCAATGGCATTGGACAACTCAAGATACCATTAGGTTTTGGAGTAAATGTTCCGTATGTTGCGCCGCGATGGATAAATCGTCGCGGTTTTTATTTTTATTATTATTTAGAGAAAGACAAATAGTCTTTCAAAGGTTTTACGAATGTCATTTGACAAGTTAGGTCTCATTGAGCACCTGCACAAAGCTCTCAAAACGGAAGGGTATGCCAAGCCCACGCCGATTCAATCCCAGGCAATTCCGGTTATTCTGAAAGGCAAAGATATTCTTGGATGCGCCCAAACCGGCACCGGCAAAACAGCCGCATTTGCGCTTCCGATTCTTCAGTTACTGCACAACGGTCATAGTCCTGAAAAAGAAAGACGGATAAAAGCCCTGGTGCTGACGCCTACGCGCGAACTCGCGATTCAAATCGGAGACAGTTTCACGGCTTACGGAAAACATACCGGACTCCGGCATGTCGTTATTTACGGCGGTGTGTCGCAGGCCGCGCAAACAAAAGCGTTACAGAAAGGCGTCGACATTCTCATCGCTACGCCCGGACGGCTGCTTGATCTGATACATCAGCGATTTGTTCATTTACAACATCTTAAAGTATTTGTTCTCGACGAAGCGGATCGTATGCTCGATATGGGATTTATCGCCGATATCAGAAAGATTATCGCGAAAATTCCGGCGAAACGGCAGACGCTGATGTTTTCAGCAACGATGCCGGCTGAAATTCAAGCGCTCGCGCATTCGATCCTGAATCATCCCGAAAAAATTTCCGTCACGCCGGTCGCCTCGACGGTCGATACGATCCAGCAGTATGTGTATTTTGTTTCGAAAAATGATAAACGCGCGCTGCTGGTGCACGTCTTGAAGGACATGAGCATCATGAGTGCGCTGGTTTTCACACGCACTAAACATGCCGCCGATCGCGTCGTACGCGAATTGCACAGAGCCGGCATCCATGCAGACGCTATTCACGGCAATAAATCGCAAGGCGCGCGCCAACGGGCTTTGAACAATTTCAAAGAGAAAAAAACGCGGGTGCTGGTCGCGACGGATATCGCCGCGCGCGGTATCGACGTGGAGGAATTGTCTCACGTCATCAATTATGATATTCCCAATATTCCTGAAACCTACGTGCATCGGATCGGACGAACCGGGCGCGCGGGTCTGAGCGGAGTGGCGTTATCATTTTGCGATGCGGAAGAACGCGTGTATATTAAAGAAATCAGCAGGCTGATCAATCGGCATATTCCCGTGATCGACAATCATCCTTTTCCTATCGGTGAAGTGGAAAAATTCCGTCACCAGGTATTCAAAGGCAACCGTTCGTTCGGATCATTAAGACGCGGCCCGCATCGCGCACGGCGCTGAAAATTCCCGCTTCATCATCGGCCCCTTGCTTATCATAAAGCTTTCAAATATCTTTTATCGGACCCAAGGCTTACCTTTTCGTTCCATTAAGATTTATAGAAACTATTGACCATACCAAGGAGTTAAATATGTGTATTAAAAAAACACTATACACATTTTTTGTGTTATTTT
>JABWBZ010000374.1 GCA_013359335.1 bacterium | reverse complement strand
TATTGTATTCGTCAATATCCTCATAGCGATTGTATTCGCGCTTATTTCGGATTTAGACCCGGCAATGCCGGAGAATGATGCTATTCTGATCGAAGATTTTTCAAAAGGAACTACCGGACAGTTTCCACAAGGTTGGGGCTGGGTCGAAGGCCTTAAAGTTAAAAAAATCTCCGAAGCAAAGGCCGGCCAGGTACCTTACGTCATCGCTGAAGAAAACGGAAATAAATTTCTTCACGCCGATGACACGGGTCAGGCTGTTACGATCGTCAGCGATAAAAAATGGAATGTAAAAAAATATCCTTGCCTCAGTTGGCGATGGCGCGTGCGCGAATTCCCCATGGGCGCGAATGAAAGAAGAGGTAAAAGCGACAGCGCTGGCGGATTGTACGTCACCTATTACATTTCTTTTTTCGGTATTCCGAAGAGCATCAAATACATTTGGAGTAATGAAGTACCCCTGTGTGATATTTTTAAACGCGAAGGAACAGGCAAAGCAACCATGACCGTGGTGGAAAGCGGAACTGGAAAAAAAGATGTCTGGGTAACTGAAACCATCAATATTTATGAGCACTACAAAAAAGTTTTCGGCGAATATCCGCCTGATGAAATTGCCGGTATCGCCATCCGTACGGATGCCGACGGAACCAATAGCCGCGCCATTGCCGACTATGACGATATTAAAGCATTGAAATTCTGTGATGGCCAATGCGATTGAAAATTCAGACTGCTTCTCGCCCAAGAAAAAACCCGTTTCGATATTTCGAAACGGGTTTTTTTTGACCTAACCTAAACCAAGGATTAGAACTTAATACCGACAGTAAAGCGATGAGTCGCATCAAGTTGTCCCATATCGAGATAACCATAATCGACTGTAAATCCTAAATTGTCGTTAAATTTGTAATCGATACCGCCACCAAACGTCAATCCTGCCGTCGATGCTTTTCCCGTTTTGTAATCACGATCTTTCTTTAATGTCGACGTGTATCCCATGCGGGCAAAGAACATGTTCTGGAATCCGTATTCCAAACCCATGTTGGTGCGACTTGCCTGGAAGCTATTGATATTTTGTTCCAACATACCGGTGATCGCATTCTGCTCGTTGCGATACAACTCCATGCTGGCGCCAAAATTAACAGCAGCCGGCAATTCAAACGGTTCGGAGCCGAAACGAAGGAAAGCTGTCGATCCGCTTGGATCGGCAATTGTTTGTTGTCTTACCAAACCATCACCTTCATAACGAGATTGTGGACCGATATTTGTGGCAGCAAAACCCAGTTTTAAACCGCGGTAACCCGTATTGTAGGTAAATCCGAAATCAAACGCGATGCCGCTGGCATCGACGAGATCGATTTTTGAGTTTAGGAATTTAAACGTCACACCGCCGCTCACACGATCGGTAATTTGTTTGGAGTATGTAAACCCCAGCGCCAATTCGTAAGGCGCATAATGTCCCAAACTTCCGTCGGGAGCATCTTCGGTTGTTTTGACGATGTCGCCATAACTCATATAATTGAAACTAACGCCGAATACACCGACATCGCTTAAGGGAAAGCTGACACCGGCATAATTAGAACTGATACCTGCAAAATGATTCAAATAAGAAAAAGCGAATGTCGGGCGATCCGCCGCAGATACATTGGCAGGGTTCCAATATATCGCACTGGCACCGTTGGTACTGGTCAGACCGCTCATGCCTAACGCCGTTTCACGAGCGCCTAACGGCACTTTTAAGAACATAAATCCAGCTTCTCCGCGTTTAGTTTCGCCGGCAAAAACCGAAGAAACGAAGAGAGCCAGGATCAGTAAGCTGATTAATTTGATTCTCATGTTAGAACTCTCCTTAAAAATTTTAAGTCATATCGGGGCTTTTTTTCGGCCCCGATATTGTTCATAGACTAGCGAATATCCGGACCGTTGATCTGAATTTCTTCTTGAATCACAGCAAATTTAACGGTCGTCTTGCCAATTCCTGGCGCTTCGATAAGGGCGACATACATACCGCTTGCAACGAATTTGCCACCAGGATTGCGTAGATCCCATCTTTCAACTGATGTTTCTTTGCTCGCACCTGAAGAGGTCAAATCAAGCGGAGTTGTATTAGTGCGGTCATTGGTCGAGCCTGCATTGTGATTAATGGTCGTAACCAAATCGCCAGACACCGTAAAGATTTTAATTGTACAGTTTCCAAGCAAATTGGTAAACTTTACAACTTTATCGAAGAGACTGGCTTGATAAGTCGAGCGTCCATAATACGGATTGGGAACGACTAGGATGTTTTTGAGTGACTTCTTCAACTCGCTCTTTGATACAATCTGTGAATTAGCTGAAGTTGAAAACTCGAATTCGTCAGCCGTGGTAATTACGTGGTTTGCCAAGATATGAAAAGTTCCATCATCAGGTATTTGGCTATAGATACTTGCCCTTTCGGCA
>JABWBZ010000076.1 GCA_013359335.1 bacterium | reverse complement strand
TCTTCAATGGAAGCGGCAAGACCTTTTCCTTGTAGGTTATCGTAGATTTTTTTGAATGTTGCATTGCCGGCAATGGCGGATTTAATGTCGCGAAGAAATTTAGGACGCAGGCGTTTGCTGCCCCAACGGAATCCCCATGCCCGTGGCGGAAATCCCAGAGAAAATGCATCCACGCGCATCCCGAAAATTTTGGCTGCAAAATAGTGTCCCAATTCGTGTATAAAAACCAGCACACCCAACACGACTATGAACGGAATAATAAAATCAAATAATGCCGTACTCATCCGAAAATCCTTATTAATATGGTTAATTCATTTTCACGTTTTAATTTCCCCGCTACAAAATTCTCTTGCCCAACGATCCGCTTCCAAAACATCGTCCAGTGAAGGATCGGGATGAATGGAATGCGCATTCATTGCTTTTTCGATCCAACGGGGAATATCATTGAATCCGATTTCACGTTTCAAAAATTTCGATACCGCCATTTCATTAGCAGCATTCAGTACTGCCGGCATAGTTCCCATAGCTTTTAATGCGTCGTACGCGAGGCGAAGGCATGGAAATTTTTTTGTATCCGGTTGATAAAAATCAAGGCGATTGTATTTTGTAAAATCAACTGATTCGTAACCATTCTGAATACGTCCGGGATAAGTCAATGCATATTGGATAGGAAGCTTCATATCCGGCAAACCCATTTGCGATTTGATCGAGCCGTCGACAAATTCCACCATCGAATGAATAATCGATTGCGGATGAATAATGATGTCGATTTTTTCCGACGGCATTCTGAAAAGCCAATGCGCTTCGATGACTTCAAGGCCCTTGTTCATCATCGTGGCGGAATCGACGGTGATTTTCGCGCCCATGTTCCAGTTTGGATGTTTCAACGCGCTTTCAACGGTCAATGTTTCAAATTCTTCCACGGGCGTATGCAGGAAAGGGCCGCCGGATGCCGTCAAGATCAATCGTTTGACGGAGTCGCTTGATTCGCCCACGAGACATTGAAAAAGCGCGCTATGTTCGCTGTCGATAGGGATCAAATCGACTTTATGTTTTTCGAGCAGATGATTGACAATTTCGCCGGCGACGACAAGTGTCTCTTTATTGGCCAGCGCAATATTTTTTCCGGCTTTAATGGCTTCGATCGTAGGAAGTAGTCCCGCTGAACCGACAATGGCGCCGACCATCATGTCAAATGACTCTTCGCGAGCCAGATCAACCAGTCCCGTATGGCCATGGGTAATTCTGATGGATGTGCCGGAAAGTTTTTCTTTAAGATAACCGGCATGTTCTTCTGCACAAATACAAACGCTTTGAGGCCTGAATTCCAATGCTTGGTCAGCAAGTTTCTGAACATTGTGATGAGCAGTGAGACAGACAATTTCAAAAGCGTCGGGATTATGCCTGACAACATTCAAAACGTTTTCACCGATGGATCCGGTCGAGCCGAACAGGCCGAGTCTTTTCATATCGTTTAATAATTATTTTCGACAATAATACAAAAATTATGCATAAAACCAAATTTAAATTATGCGCGAATAAAATGATTTTGAATCCAAAAAAAAATAAGTACATTAACATAAATCAAACTGCGAGTTTCTTATGAACGCACGATTGATTGCTCTTTTCATCAGCCTTTCGCTTACAAGCCAGCTTTATTCTCAATCAAAAATTTATCGTCTTACAATCGATGGCGTCATCAATCCTGCTTCCGAAGAATTTATCGAGAAGGGGATTCAAACAGCCGTGGATAACGACGCCATATGCTTGATTATTGAATTGGATACGCCGGGCGGGTTGATGAAGTCGATGAACATGATCGTTAAAAATATCCTGGCGTCGGAAGTTCCGGTCGTGGTATATGTTTCGCCAAGTGGCTCGCATTGCGCGTCCGCGGGCGTATTCATCATGATGGCCGCGCACGTTGCGGCGATGGCGCCGGGTACGAATATCGGCGCAGCGCATCCGGTCACGATGGGCGGCGGATCCGACAGCACGCAACAGGCAATGATGGAAAAAATAACCAACGACGCCGTGTCGTACATTCGCAGCATCGCCGACAAAAATCAACGCAACGCCGATTGGGCTGAAGACGCCGTCCGCAAAAGCGTCTCCATTACGGAAGTCGAAGCGTTGAATAAACGCGTGATCAACCTGATCGCAAAAAATTTCGACAGCTTGGTGGTTCAAATCGACAGTATGACCGTTGAGACCGTTATCGGAAAAAAAACTATTCTGACGAAGAACGCAAAAGTAGAAGACATCAAACGGTCGTGGCGTTTTGGTTTGCTGGACATTCTGACCGATCCGAATATTGCGTACATTTTAATGATGCTTGGGATTTATGGCTTGTTTTTCGAGTTTTATAATCCGGGCTCGATTTTTCCGGGCGTGATCGGAGGTATTTGCCTGATTCTCGCATTTTATTCATTTCAAACTTTACCGATCAATTACGCCGGGCTGGCTTTGATTTTATTCGGAATTATTTTACTGCTGCTTGAAATCAAAGTGACAAGTTACGGTGCGCTGTCCATCGGCGGTGTCGTGTCGCTTTTTCTCGGATCCGTCATGCTCATCGATTCGCCGGATAAAATGATGGAAATTTCAATGGGTGTGATTATCCCGGTCGTATCGGTCACGCTTTTGTTTTTTTTGTTCATCATCGGCTTCGGCGTCAAAGCCCAGCAACGTCAGGTTACAACGGGCGTTGAAGGTATGATCGGAGAAACCGGCATTGTGATAGAAGCGCTGGAGGCGGGCAGAGCCGGCAAAGTCAACGTTCATGGCGAAATTTGGAAGGCAGTCAGTGCTCAAACAATTACACTGAATTCGAAAATTAAAGTAACGGGCATCGATCATCTCAAACTCAAAGTTGAAAAACTCGAGGAGTGAAGGAGGAGTTATGAATTTTACATTTTTTACGCCATTTTTAGTTTTTTTGATCATTTTCTTTTTTGCCAGCGCCATTAAAATTCTTCGCGAATATGAACGCGGCGTGATATTTCGGTTAGGCCGCCTGATCGGCGTCAAAGGTCCAGGCCTGATTATCCTGATTCCGGTTATCGATAAAATGGTCAAAGTAAGCCTTCGAACCGTCGTGATGGACGTGCCGCCGCAGGATATTATTACCCGCGACAACGTTTCCGTTCAGGTCAATGCAGTTGTTTATTTTCGCGTATTGTTACCGGACAAAGCGATCATCGAAGTTGAAAATTTTATTGCGGCCACGTCCCAACTCTCTCAAACCACGTTGCGGAGCATTATCGGACAGTTTGAACTCGACGATCTTCTCGCCGAACGTGACAAGATCAATAAACAATTGCAGGAAATTATCGACAATCAGACGGAGCCGTGGGGGATCAAAGTAACGGCGGTTGAAGTGAAGCACATCGATTTACCGCAAGAGATGAAACGCGCGATGGCCAAACAAGCTGAGGCCGAACGCGAAAGACGCGCGAAAGTCATTGCGGCGGAAGGTGAGTTACAAGCCTCGCATAAGCTTGCGGAAGCGTCCGATGTGATCAGCCGTTCACCGTCGGCGTTGCAATTGCGTTATTTGCAAACGCTGGTGGAAATTGCCGCCGAAAATAATTCAACGACGATATTTCCCGTACCGATCGATTTTTTGAAAGCGTTTATGCCGAAAGAGAAGTGAACATTTGCCGGTGATTACCGTGTCATGGTTACGGCTACGCTCGCCACGACAATGCTATGACATCAATTCTTTGACAATTTTTTTAAAAACTTCGGTGTCTAACGGCTTGCTCATATAGCGGTCGCATCCGGCTTCGAGAATTTTTTCCGCGTCGCCTTTCATCGCATAAGCCGTCAAAGCGAAGATCGGAATTTTTTTCAAGACCGGATCGGATTTTAATTTTTTGGCAACCTGGTAGCCGTCGATTTTGGGAATTTGAATATCCAGGACAATCAGGTCCGGATGTTCCTTCGACGCCATGTCGATGGCGTCTTCGCCGTTCAATGCTTCGATAAATTGATACGATTCATACCGTAACAGCATTCGTACAAGCCGCAGATTTAAATCATTGTCTTCGACGATGAGAATTTTTTTCATGCTTCCCTCGATTGTGTGACTCCCAAAACACGCCTGATTTCAAATAGTAATTCTTCTTTTGAATGCGCGGCTTTTTGCATAAGCGATCGCACCTGCCCGTTGAGCAATTCCCGTTCTTCGTTGGTAATATCTTTAGAGGTGAGAACGATTACAGGAATATATTTGAGGCGAACGTCGTGACGCAACACTTCGAGCAGTTCGAATCCGTTCATCTCCGGCATCAGGAGATCGAGAATGATGAGATCGGGCTGGCGAGTCCGGATGCGCCCCAGCGCCTCGCGCCCATTGGTAGCTTTGATTACTTCGTAGTTTTCTTTTTCAAGGAATGAGGCTGTAAGAAAAAGCATCTTCGGATCATCGTCGACGACCAGAATCGAATGAGGTTCAGCCTCGGGAGGCCGGACAATTGTTTTGATCCGTCGGATCAATTGATGGCGATCAACCGGTTTGACAAAATAATCGCTGGCGTGAAGGCTATACGCAAGATCTTTATCGTCAACTACCGACACGATCATAACGGGGATGTGTGCCGTTTTTGGATGGGATTTCAGATCGCGAAGAACCTCCCATCCGTCTTTACCGGGCATCATAATGTCGAGAATAATGGCCATCGGCTGTCTTACCAATGCCGCATCCGGCACTTCGTCGCCTCGATGAACGACGGTTGCCGAGTATCCTTCAATTTCGAGTATTTTTTTCATGTAATTCGCCGATTGAGGGTCGTCTTCGGCAATTAAAATCGTATTACCCGTAGGAACCGTACTGTCCCACGATTCATCATCCAAACGGATTTGCGGGATTTGAAAAATAAAACGGCTGCCCTGGCCGACGACGCTTTCGACCCAAATTTTCCCGCCGTGCATTTCGATAAGCCGTTTACATAAAGCCAGTCCGAGGCCGGTGCCGGAATCTTCCCGCGTATGGCTGCCGTCGATCTGGCGGAATTCATCGAAGATGATAGGTTGGTCTTTTTCATGGATGCCGCGCCCTTGATCGGTAACCGATAATTCAAACATCGGCTGATGGCCTTCAGTGCGCATAGCCGTAACAATGGTAATCGTGCTGCCGGGCGGAGAAAACTTGATCGCATTGCTCAACAGGTTAATTAATATTTGTTTGATTTTATTCGAATCGCCGTAGATAAACGGAAACGATTTTTCATTGTGAATGATCAGCTTTTGAGTCTTACGCTCGAGCATAGGAAATACCGTGCGGTGAACCAGCGTTAACAGATCGCTGATCGAAAAATCTTCGCGATATAATTCCATTTTGCCTGCTTCGATTTTGGACAAATCAAGAATATCGTTGATCAACTGGAGCAGATGGCGCCCGCTTTGATGAATGTCGCGAAGACATTGCAGTTGTTCCGCATTGACCGGCCCGGTAACTTGTTCGATGAGCAATTCCGAAAAACCGATGATGGCGTTGAGTGGCGTTCGCAGTTCGTGGCTCATATTCGCCAGAAACTCCGATTTCAACCGGTCGGCTTCAATGAGTTTCGTATTGAGTTCACGCAATTCGTGCGTACGGTCTTCGACTTTTCGTTCAAGCGTGTTATAAAACTGGGCGTGTTCGATGGCCAATGCGGCTTGCGATGCAAAGGTTGTAAGCAATTTCAAATCGTCTTCGGAAAAAGCATTCGTCCGATGCCCATTTTCCAAAGAAATCGTACCGATCACATGATCGTGAACTTGCAGCACAGCCGTGACGGCCGACTGAATGGAGCGGTTTTCATAATCGGATGCGATGCGGTAACGTTCCGCAGTCTGAGCCCACAGATCGGGAATAAGAATATTCCGCCTTTCCAAAACGGCAATCCCGGAATATCCTTCTCCTGGCCTGATCATGACGTCTTTTATTTTGTCGCCATTGTACCCGTATTGCGCTTTAACTTCCAGAAAAGTTTTATCCTCGTTGAAAAGCACGACGGCGCCTTTTTCAGCCGATGGAACGGCGGTAACGGCCGATTTAATGACTATATCCAATAACGATTCTAAATCAATAGTCTGAATCAGGTTCGTACTGACGGTGAACAACATTTCCAATTCACGCGTGCGCTGTCTTAAGCCGGAATATAGGCGGGCATTTTCGATCGCGACGGCCGCCTGGGACGCAAAGGCGGACAGTAATTTCAAATCGAGTTCATCAAACGCTTTTATTCGCGTTCCATTTTCTAACGATATGGTGCCGATAGCCACATCTTTCGCTTTAAGCACGGCCACGATGCACGAGCGAATCGGTTCGTCGAGTACCGCCGCAGGAGCTACAAACCGTTCGGCCAGAAGATCGTTGATCAGCAAATCCTTTTTTTCCTGAAAAGCATACCCGGCGAATCCTTCATTGACGGACATGTGAAAATTTTTTGAGATCGTTTCATCATAGCCATGAGACGCGCGAATGACCAAGGAATTTTGGACGGCGTCAAACAGCATGAGCGTGCCTTTTTCGGCGTTGGGAATGGCGCGAATTACCGAATCGATGATTAACTGGAGCAAAGCATTGAGGTCGTGCGTTTGCAAAAGGCGGGTGGCTACGCTGTGCAGTAATTCGAGTTCTTGCGACTGCTGCGTGATATTACGTTGCAAATGTTCATGCTCATTGACCGCGCAGCGCATGAGATACCGCGAAATGGCGATGGCCACCGTCAAAAGGATAACGGCGCTGATGACGATCAATCTGATCCGGTACGCGTTCGACACGTCGATTGCGTGAAAAACGATCATCAGCGTTACCGCGACGGCCGCTACGACGAGCGACGAAACGAAAATTTTAACATTTAAAGGCTTCCAAAAAGGCTTCATAAAACATCCGCCTTTAGGTGAATGATTCAGAGGAGTGATGATGAACCAAAAATTTTTCAACCCAAGCAAGAAGATAGGAATGAACCACTTTAAAGATATAGAACAACCCGCCGCTTTTTCAAGATGAATTTTGAAATCACCCAAATTTTGATTGTATTTATTTCAAATAACTTTTAAGTTCATTTCAATCACTTCAAATTAACTTCAGAGACCGTTATGTCACTAAAGTTTAGAGATAAACTCATCGGGCTTGTATTAATTATGCTGATCATCGCCGGAGGCGCCGTGTTTGTTGCATTCCGGCAGATTGCCGAAAACATTGAAAAAGACATAACCGACCGTCTGTCAAAAAGTAAGACCACGTACGAAGAATTTACACGAACGTATTTCGATCAGTTGATATTGCAAGTCATCAGCGCGTCGGACAATCCGAAATACGTCGCCACGTTAACGACGAATGATAAACAAACGATTCAATACGGTTTGGAAGAATATAACCAAAATTTGTCGTCGGATATATTTTTGGCCGTCAGCCGGAGCGGAGAAATTTTGGGTAATATCGGTTATTACGATGAAGAACATTCGAATATCGCGCAGTTACCGGAAGTAACGGGTGCACTTGCCGAAGGGGCCGCCAGCGGCGGATTTTGGGAAGTGGGCGACTCGTTATACTGGGTTGCCGCTTCGCCGGCTCATATCGGCAACGATATTTTAGGCGCGACCATTCTCGGGAGGCAAATTAATGATAACGCGGCGGAAAATGTAGCCAAAGTTACCAGCAGTAATATTGCATTTTTGGTCGGTGGTAAAATCGTTGCAAAAGATACGGCGAATGACCGAACCAAGTTGCTGGAGCAATTGAAAGTGCATCGGGATGCGCTTGATCAAGCGATGATCAGTAAGAAATCGAGTGATGCATTTACATTCAAATTAGGGAATGAAACTTTTCTTGCTGTTGCTTCGCCGGTAATTGCCTCGCCGGGATATGAGGGAGAAGATTCTAAAGCTATAGGAACCTATATTTTTTATAGCTCGCTTGATAAAGCGCTTGAACCGCTTCGAGCCGCCATCAAAACGCTGGCATTTATCGGTATCGGAGGCGGCGTATTGGCCCTGCTCATCGGTTTCACGATCATCAATGGCGTGACTAAACCCGTTCGCCGCTTAGTCGATGCTACCCATGAAATCGCCAATGGAAATCTTAATTTTGAAATTCAGGTCAAAACGCGCGACGAATTAGGCCAGTTGTCCATGTCGTTTAATGAAATGACCAAAGGCCTGAAAGACAAAGAGCGTGTTGAAAATTTATTCGGAAAATATCTGTCTCCCGACGTGGCCAAAAAAGTTTTAGCGGAACAATCGATCGACGGCATTCTGAAAGGCGAACGGGCGAAGTTGAGCGTGATGTTTACCGATATCCGCGGTTTTACGCCGATGTCACGCGGTATGGATCCGCAGGAATTGATTAATTTATTGAACAGTCACTTTGATGAAATGATCGATATTATCGACCGCTACGGCGGCACATTGGATAAATTCATTGGCGATGCCATCATGGCGTTTTACGGAGCGCCGGTGCATTATGAAGATTTTTTCATGCGAGCGATTAATGCCGCCGTGCAAATGCAGCGCGCGTCGGAAAAATTCAATTTCCAGCGCAAGTTAGAAGGCAAAGACCCGATTCACGTCGGTATCGGTATTAATACCGGCGACGTCGTTGTCGGTAACATCGGCTCGAATAAACGCCTCGAATATACGGTGATCGGCGAAACAGTGAATATTGCCAACCGCTTGTGCAGCGTTGCTAAAAAGGGCCAAATCATCATCAGCCAATCTACTTACGATCTTTTACCTAATAAATCAATCGCTTCTCCGATTGAACAAGTGATGCTGAAAGGCGTATCCGAACAGGTTACGGTGTATGAAATTTTGTGGAAGAGTTGAGATATATGAGAAAAGTCATTTTTATTTCTGATAGCTATCCTTATATAAATGCGTTTTTTTAATTATGATTTTATTGTAAATGTTGAAAGTTAAATAATAGCGAAAGGACGTTGGCATGAATGAATTGGGCAATTATGCACTCATACTCGCTATGGCGTTGGCCGCCTTTGCGGCGCTCACGGCGGTGATCGGCGTGCGGCAAAAACGCGGCGATTTGATTCTTGTGGCGCAGCGTTCCGTGTATGCTGTTTTTGCCATGGTAGTGGTCGCGAGCGGATGCCTGATCTACCTACTCGTGACGAGCGACATGAGCCTAGAATACGTCGCTTCTTATACGAACGTCGATCTGCCGGTCTTTTATAAAGTCACGGCGTTTTGGGCTGGCCAATCCGGCTCACTCCTTTTGTGGTCACTAGTATTGGCCATTTACAGTTTTGCCGTGACGTTTCGCTACCGTCATCAGCATGGCGAACTGATGCCGTACGTCATTGCGACCACGATGGTCACACAGATTTTTTTCCTCGCGCTCAATTTATTTTCATCCAATCCTTTCGATGAATTGCATTCAGTTCATGCCGATGGAACGTCACATGTTTTTATGCCGGCCGACGGGCGCGGATTAAATCCTCTCTTGCAACACCCGGCTATGATTATCCATCCGCCGACGCTTTATATGGGATATGTTGGTTTCGTCATTCCATTTGCGTTCGCTATTGGAGCATTACTTAGCGGAAAATTAGATGATCATTGGATCAAAATTTCACGGCGATGGACATTGGTCGCGTGGTTGTTCCAAAGCGCCGGCATCATGTTGGGCGGGTGGTGGGCGTATGTCGAATTAGGCTGGGGCGGCTATTGGGCCTGGGATCCTGTTGAAAACGCATCCCTCATGCCATGGTTGACCGGCACCGCATTCCTGCATTCGGTGATGATTCAGGAAAAGAGAAACATGTTCAAAGTCTGGAATGTCACCCTGATCGTCGCTACGTATTTATTGTGTATTTTTGGAACCTTCCTGACGCGCTCAGGCGTCGTGTCGTCCGTGCATTCATTTGCACAAGGTTCCATCGGAAAATTTTTCATGACTTACATTGTCATTGCGTTGTGCGCTTCAGTGTATCTGGTTATTCATCGCTGGCCGATGTTGAAAAACGAGAACCGACTGGATTCGGCCATTTCACGCGAAAGCAGTTTTTTATTCAATAATCTGGTGCTCTTGATTTCGTGTTTTGCCGTATTGTGGGGAACGATATTTCCGGTTTTGTCGGAAGCGTTTACCGGTGAAAAAATCGTCATCGGCGCGCCGTTTTTCAATAAAGTCAATGTGCCGATCGGTTTATTCCTGCTGTTTTTGACCGGCGCAGGGCCACTATTCGCCTGGCGGAAAACTTCGCTAGCGAGCCTCAAAAAAGCTTTTCTATATCCGACCATTGTGGCGCTGGCGGGCGGCGTTCTCATTTTCTTTTTTGTCACGCAACATTTTTACGGATTAGTCTCTTTTATTCTGACCATCTTTGTCGGTACCGTTATTGTCATTGAATTTATCAAAGGCGCTCAGGCGCGCGTGAAAGCCAATGCTGAAAATTTTATGACCGCGCTGAAAAATCTTACGTTGAAAAACAAACGCCGGTACGGCGGATACATCGTCCATTTTGCGATGGTAATTATTTTTATCGGTATTACCGGAACAATTTTCAATTATGAAACGAAGTTTGAAATCGCTCAGGGTCAGACAACGCAAGTCAAAGATTACACGATCGTTTGCGAAAAAATCGGATTCGATGACAACGCTAACTATCAATCCCAATATGCGGTGTTAAACGTTTCGAAAAGCGGACGGTTTTTGGCGTCGATGAAACCGGAATTTCGGATGTACAAAGCCAGCGAGCAGCCGTCGACGGAAGTCGCTCTTCAAAAAGGATTGCAGGAAGATTTGTATATCGTTTTTACGGGACTCGATAAGACCCAACAACGTGCGGTCATTCAATTGTATATCAATCCGCTTGTAACATGGTTGTGGATCGGTACGATTGTGCTCGTTGCGGGCACATTGATATGCCTTTTGCCAAATGCGCAGGATGAACGTACGGAAATCAAAACCGTTAAAAAAGAAACTATAGCTGAAAAACAATAAATTGTGAGGTTGATTTTGCGAACTATTTCTTTTGTTTTGTTGCTGATTGTCGCGGGCTCATTGGCCGCTCAAAGTGAAACGGCTCACAGCGAAAAACTTTCCGGAAAACAAGCCGAATTATTCAAATCGGTTTCTGACGATTTGATCTGTCAGTGCGGCTGCAATCTTGTATTGACGCAATGCGGGCACGTGAATTGCCCATCCGCGGTTCCGATGCGGGAGAAAATCGAAGAAATGGTCTTGGCCGGTAAAACGAAGCAGGAAATGCTGAGTTATTTCATGAACGAATACAGTTTTCGCGGCAAGCCACCGGTTGGGAAAGCGATTTTATCGCAGCCCGATACGAAAGGATTTGATCTGATGGCGTGGCTGATGCCGTTTGTTCTGTTCGTCGTTTTTCTGGGCGTGGTAGTGTATGTCGTGAAAAAAATAAGCGGGCGGACGGTTGAAAAACCGGTTGCGGTGGAATCACCGGCTGAAATGGATCCGCGGATCGAAGAAGAATTAAAAAAATTTGAATCATGAGTTTGTTTTAGGAGTAAATGTATGCTTACGGCAATAATGATCATGCTGGCGCTGGCTGCGTTGATATTTGTGTTCAAACCTTTGTTGGATAAAACGTTTGTTCCGTTTGATCTCAAAGACGACCGCACCAAAAAACTGGAAGCGTTGATTAACCATAAAAATAAAATTTACGCCGACATTAAGGATCTGGATTTCGAATTCGGCATCGGCAAAATGGCAGAAAACGATTATCGATCGTTGAGAGGGGAGTGTTTGAAAGAAGTGTCCAATGTGATGAAACAAATCGACGCGTTGCAGGACGGCGTGCCTGTGGCCGGCAATGGCAAAATAACAGACGCTTATATTGAAGACTTGATTCGTCAAAAACGTCATCATGCCGTTTCCGGCGAAGCTGTGATTATTACATCCAACGATGAAATGCTGGCATGTTCATCCTGCGGACACGAAAATCATGTCGGCGCAAAATTTTGTTCCGAATGCGGCGCGAAATTAGTCAAAAATTAAAATCTCACGGAGCGTTATGATACGAGTATTAGTAGCTTTTTTAATCGGTTCGATGGCCATGCTGACCGCGCAAAATACGGCCACCATCACCGGAAATGTGATCAACGGTACGACGGGTAAAAAAATCAAAGCCGACTGGGTTGTGCTGGTCAAAAGCGGGCAAGGGCTCACGACCGTGCAGCAACTCGACAATGTTTCGGAATATAATTTTGCCGGCGTCGAGCCGAATCCAAGCGCGCCGTACTTAGTCCGAGCGTCTTATCAAGGCGTGGTGTACACAACAAACGTCATGGTAACCGGCGCCGTGACGCTCAATGAAGACGTAAAAGTTTATGAATCGTCGTCCAAATGGGGAAATATCAGCGTGCGTGTTCCGCATCTTATAGTTGTGCGCGAAGGGAATGTTTTGCAAATTGAAGAAACGTTTGAAATTTCAAATCTGGGAACAACGACCTTCAATCAAAAGGATTCTAAAGTTCCCACATTCCGATTTAACGCCCCAATAGGAGCGCAGATCATCAATGTCAGTACATCGGTCAATCGCAGCATGCCGATCTCTCAAAATTATTTTGAATTCGAGGACGGTTATGGCGTAAATTTGCCACTGCGGCCAGGCATGACTCAAATCCAAGTTGCGTATACATTGGATTATCAGCGCGGTAGTGCGGAATTGACGCATCAATGGTATTATGACGTTACCGAATGTAACGCGTTTTTGTTACCGGTCGATTTACAAATCACGGCGGATGGCTTTACAAAAATTGATGATAAACAGATGGAAGATAACGGTTTCATTATCTATGCTGCGAAGACTATCAAGGCCGGAACGGCGCTCAAAATGCAATTAGCAGGCGGTTCCGTCGTCGATCGTCATCAGGATTCAAAAATTGAAGCCAAAGGGAATGCGTTGCAGGAGGCAGTGTGGGTGATATTGCCTATGATGTTGGCTGTGTTGTTATTCGGGTTGTATTGGGGTATTAGCAAAAAAACGACTCAGCCGGTATACCATGAAAAAAAAGGCTCCAATCGCGATCTCAAACGTCAGAAAGAACAACTCATTCAAACCCTCGCCAGGCTTGATGACGATTTTGAACGAAGCGGTACAGACAAAAAAACGTATGAAAAAAAACGCATCGAATTAAAATCGCAATTGCATGACGTATTGACATTGATCAATCAACACTAACAAACCAAGCACTGTTTTTTTGATGAGCAATAACATATCTTTTATTCAGGCCGAAAATCTGAACAAGCTTTTCGGCCGTTTTAATGTGCTCCGTGATATTAATTTTTCTGTGGACTCCAACGAATTTCTGGCCATTATGGGACGCAATGGAGCCGGCAAAACGACGCTTTTGCGAATTTTATCATTGTTAGTCAAGCCGAATAGCGGAAAATTATCGATCGG
>JABWBZ010000075.1 GCA_013359335.1 bacterium | reverse complement strand
CGACGACAGGCAGCCCTGCCGCCATCGCCTCGACCACGACCAGCCCGAACGTTTCGAGCGCGGACGGGAACACGAACATGTCCTCGCTGGCATAGGCTTGTGAGAGCGCCTTGCCTTGCAGATAGCCCATAAGAGAGGAATGGAGCAAGTGTATGTACAAGGGGTGCTGGCCTTCTTCCGATTTTTACAAAGCAGAGGTATGTATACACTGGCCGAAACCCATCTTCAAGAAGCGCACCAAATTTCCAAACGCCTAAACTATACAGTGGGTATCGCCAAAACTTTCCAATACCTGGGGCAAATTAAGGACAAACGGGGCGATTATCAGTCAGCAGAAGCCCTTTACCTGGATGGGTTAAACCTAGCCCGCCAGATCAACGATACAGAAGTGGTTGTCTCCATCCTCATCAACATAGGTGGGTTAGCAGGCAAACAGGGCAATTGGGTGGATGCCGAAACACACCTTCAAGAAGGGTTATCGCTCGCCACACAAATCCAGAACAGAGGCAATATGAGCGCACTTCTGGCAAATCTCGGTGGGGTGGCAGCCAACCGAGGCGATTATGACCAGGCTGAAAAGTTTTTTCTCCAGGGATTAGAGCTTTCCAGGCAATCGGAAGATAAAGAAAGAACCTCTATCCTGCTCACAAACATGGGAGAGGTAGCACAACGGCGAGGAAACCTGGTTAAAGCAGAATACTTTTATCAACAAGCCCTACCTTTGGTGCAAGAATTGGGGCATTTGTCCCTGGTTAGCGTTCTTCTACAAAAGTTAGGCAATATCGCTGAAACCCATAAACAATACAGTCAAGCTAAATCTTTCTATCAGGAAGGCTTGCAATTGGTAATAGAAAGCAGCAACAACGAGCGAATCAGTTTCTTGTTGGCTGCTTTGGGCAGTGTTATAGCCAAAGAAGGCCACCAGGATGAACAAGCCAGGGCTTATTTACAACAAGGGCTGAGAATAGCCCGGCAAATTGGCAGTCAGTGGCATGTTTGCATTGCACTAAATGAATGGGGAGAGTTTTGCCTTAATCGCCAGCGTCTGGAGGAAGCGCAAAACGCCTTTCAAGAAACACTGGATTTAGCCCAAAAGCTTGGGTTTCAAGAGTTCGTCGCTTTGGCATTATATGGATTAGCGCGGGTAGTGTGGGCTAATGGAAATAGAGGTGCAGCACATCAACAGGCACGAGAAAGTCTGAAAATTTTTACGGCTTTAGGACATGGCAAACTCCTTGAGGTCAAAGAATGGCTGAATCAGTTGACTGAAAAACAATTAACGCTTAATGTCGCCAGAAATCCGTTGGTGATTGTTGCCGTTCTATTTATCGTTATGTTGACGGGTTTTGGCGCGGGTTTGTATCCGGCCGTTTTTCTATCCTCGTTTGCGCCGCTATCGGTACTTAAAAGTTTCCGCAGTTCATCCAAAGGCGCTTTTCTTCGCAAAAGTCTCGTGACATTTCAATTTGCAATATCCATTGGTTTAATCGCCGGAATCGTTCTCGTGCATAATCAGATTCAATTTATGCGCGAAGCAGAGTTAGGGTTTTCAAAAGATCAGGTTGTTGTAATTCCCATTCGTGAAACATCGTCGTTGCCTTTATTCCGGACGTTACAGCAAGAGCTTGAAAAAATTCCTGATGTAGTTAAAACCAGCATCGCATCCAAAGTTCCAGGCAAAGAAATGGGCAACAACGTCGTGCGTCTTGGCTGGGATGACCAGGCGGCGTGGAGCGACATGCGCTTTTTGTCGGTCGACTATGATTATCAAAAATTGTACGATTTGGAATTGATAGAAGGGCGTTGGTTTGACAGGCAATTTCCGGCAGACGAAGAAGAAAGTTTTGTGATCAATGAATCCGCTGTAGCGCGCCTGGGATTTGCTTCACCGGCGGCGGCCATGGGCCAGCCTTTGCAATGGCAACGCAAAAAAGGCCGCGTGATCGGCGTTCTGAAAGATTTTCATTTCATGTCGCTTCAAAATACCATCGAGCCCTTTATAGCCGTGATGTCCAACGGTCACAACGCCGAAAATATTTCCATTAAAGTTTCCACACCGAATTATCATACGATGATCGACCGGATTAAAGCGGTGTATGAAACGGTTTTGCCAGGGCGAATTTTCGAATATCAATTTCTCGACGAAGATTTCGATCAATTGTACCGCGCAGAAGATCGTTTTAATTCCATTCTGCTGGTGTTTACCGGGTTGGCAATTTTTGTAGCGTGTCTCGGGCTTTTAGGACTGATTTCGTATACGGCGCAACAACGCACTAAAGAAATCGGGATCCGCAAAGTCATGGGCGCAACGGTGGCCAATATTGTATTCTTGATTTGCCGCGATTTTATGAAGTTGGTTGTTTTGGCGATGATTGTCGCGACGCCGCTGGCCTATTACCTGATCAATCTTTGGCTTCAGGATTTTCCGTATCGCACCGGTGTTGCGCTATGGGTGTTTCCATTTGCCGGTTTAGTTGCTGTTGCGCTGGCGTTTTTTACGATCAGTTTCCAGGCCGTCAAAGCGGCAGTCGCGAATCCGGTACAATCTTTAAAATATGAATAAAGGCAGACATGAAATGCCAAACGTGAGACGACCGTGTCTCACGTCTGTCGTTTGTTTAAGCCGTACGCACATCCTGTCAAAGCGCTTCGATACGAATAGTATCCTGATCTTAGTTTAATTAATTTAATAGGACTAAGCTATGTTCGAAAACTATATCAAAGTCGCACTCCGAAATCTGATTCGCGGGAAATTGTATTCGTTTATCAATATTACCGGATTAGCGATCGGAATTTCATGTTTCATGTTGATTTTTTTATTTATCCAAGATGAATTGCGTTTTGATCGTTTCCACTCAAAGGCGGATCGCATTTACCGCGTCGTCCAAAAATTAGATCATACAGAAGGTCAGGGCGAAAACTCATCGAGCAATCCATTTCCGGTTGCGCAGGCTTTAAAGACTGATTATCCGCATCTGATCGAGGAAACGGTACGCTTTTTTAATTTCCAGGTTCCATCGTTCAGTTTGCAGTACGGCGATGCCCGTTTTAATGAAAAAAGGCTTTTCTACGCTGATTCGAGTTTGTGGAAAGTTTTTGATTTTCCACTGTCTGTGGGTGATCCGGCTACGGCGCTTGCTCAACCGAACTCCATTGTGTTAACTCAAGAAATGGCTAAAAAATATTTTGGCGACGACAATCCGATAGGAAAAGTAGTGCGATTCGAAGGAGCGGTTGATCTGAAAGTTACGGGCGTATTTGCCGCGCTTCCGACGCAGTCTCACATTGTCTTTGACGGGCTGATTTCATTTGCGACGGTGTATGGACAAACCGGTCCGAATTTCGGTAAAAGTTGGATATGGAATCCTTGCTGGACCTATGCCCTTCTTAAAGAAGGCGTTGATCCGTCTGAACTGGAATCACAATTTCCGGCATTTGTCAACAAACATTACCCTGATTTTATCAAACCGCAAATGACGCACTATTTACAGCCTTTGATAGATATTCATCTTAAATCGAAATTGGATTATGAGATTCAGCCGAATAACAACGAGTCCGATATTTATATTTTTGCGGCGATCGGAATATTTATTCTCATTATTGCGTGTATCAATTTTATGAATCTCGCGACGGCGCGTTCGGCTGGTCGTGCGCGCGAAGTCGGCATGCGCAAAGTTCTCGGAGCGGAACGCAACCAATTGATCCGGCAATTTTTCGGCGAATCGTTGTTCATGAGTTTTATAGCCGTTTTAGTCTCGATGATTTTAGTGGCGCTGGCACTACCGGTATTCAACAACCTGTCGCAAAAGCAATTGAGTCTTGATTTTCTGGCCAATCCGTTGATTTTTGCGGTTTTGATTTTAGTAGGAATCATTGTCGGCTTTTTGGCGGGAGTTTATCCGGCATTGTATTTATCATCTTTTGAAGCTATTTCGGTGATGAAAGGCCGGATCAAATTCAGCGGTCGCAGCGGGACGTTGCGTAAAGGATTAGTCACTCTGCAATTCGCGATTTCGTTAGCCCTGATCATCGGTACCATGATCATTTATAATCAACTGAGTTACCTTCGCAACGTCGATTTGGGTTTTACCAAAGAACAAGTGGTGATCGTTCCGGCCAAGCCGCCGATTGCGGGCCGATATGAAACGTTGCGCAACGAATGGATGCAAAACAACTCCGTGATTAATGTGGCCACGATGAACGAAATCGTCGGTGCGCATCACAATACGCATGAATATAATTATGAAGGCATGGAAGCCGGCAAGTGGATTTATTTTCCATCGCTGATCGTCAGCGAAACGTTCGTCGAAACGTTTAACATGCAAATCATTGCCGGGCGGAATTTTTCTAAAGATTTTCCCCGCGATGACTCGCTGGCTGTGATCATCAATGAAACAATGGTGAGCCATCTCGGCTGGGAATCGCCGGAAAAGGCCATTGGCAAACGTATGTACACGCCGACGGGGGATGAACGCGTTATTGGCGTCGTTAAGAATTTTAATTTTGTTTCCTTACACGATCCGATCGGGCCTTTTTTACTGGATATGCCGTTGTCGAATCAAAGGCCATTCTGGATCAAATACATTGCCGTTCGGATTGCTCCGAAAGATTTTCGCGAAACGATCGCACATATCGAAAACAAATGGAATACCGTAGTGCCGGAATATCCTTTTGAATTTTTCTTTCTCGATGAAGACTTGAACAAATTATATAAATCGCAGGACAATCTTGGAAAATTGGTTGGTTACTTCGCAGCCTTAGCGGTAATCGTAGCATGCCTCGGGTTATTTGCACTGGCTTCATTTACAGCCGAACAGCGAACTAAAGAAATCGGCATTCGTAAAGTTTTGGGCGCATCCGTCGGAGGCATTGTCGGATTGTTGTCAAAAGAATTTTTGAAACTCGTTTTGTTATCCAATGCTATCGCTTGGCCGGTGATTTATTACGTGATGGACAGTTGGCTCAACGGTTTTGCATACCGCACGTCGATTTCATTGATGTCGTTTGTCTTGGCCGCGTTGATGGGTTTGGCGATCGCGTTTCTGACGGTGAGTTTTCAAGCCATCCGTGCAGCTGTGGCTAATCCGGCTAAGTCCCTGAAGTATGAATAAAATTCTTTATTTCCCAACGAACTTGTATTACATTTTTTCGTAAACCCTCTAGTCAAAAATTATTTTACTTTTTCGGAGTATCATTGGTATGATCAAACTCAACGGTATCGAAAAATATTATTCAAGCGGTTTTGTCAAAACGTATGTTTTACGCGGCATATCATGTGAAATCAAAGAAGGAGAATTTGTCTCCATTATGGGTCCGTCGGGTTCAGGTAAATCCACGTTGTTGCACATACTCGGCATGCTGGACGAGCCGACCAATGGTGAATACTATTTTCTCGATCAGGCTGTACACAAAATATCCGAAAAACAGAAAACGGAAATTCATAAACAGTATATTGGTTTTGTGTTTCAGAGCTATCACTTGATCGATGAATTGACCGTATACGAAAACATCGAAACGCCTCTGTTATACAAAAAAATCAACTCGTCAGAGCGCAAAGGCATGGTGGCAGACATTCTGGACCGGTTTAATATTGTCGGTAAGAAAGACTTATTTCCTAATCAACTTTCAGGCGGACAACAGCAGTTAGTAGGTATTGCTCGTGCCGTAATTACCAATCCCAAAATCATCCTGGCCGACGAACCGACCGGCAATCTTAATTCCGCTCAAGGTGAGGAAATCATGGATATGTTTAAAAAGCTCAACAAAGATGGCACAACCATCATCCAAGTTACGCATTCAGAAAAAAATGCCGCTTATGGAAGCAGGATTATTAATTTGTTAGATGGTTGGATTAAGGAAGAGGGGAAAAACTAGTATAGTCTAACAGATTTTAATTTGAAAACGCGTGTAGGTAGTTTTGCGCGTTTTTTATACCTAAATTTTTCTTGCCTCAATATCAACGATTTTTTACTTTGAATTACAGTTCAGCTTCTATCGCACCTCTTTCAACATTATCTACTTTTTCGAATTATATTTTGTTATAGTTATAAGGATTCTATGAAACAATCTGCAAAAAATGTAATGCTGCTCCATTCGCAAGCTAAAGTCGCGCTTTACCAAAAATATTTAGCTAAATATTTAAACATACTAAGTCGAGTTGATTTTATTCGCAAGATTTGCATTTACGACTTCATGTGTGGCGAAGGAAAATACACCAATGGTGAGAAAGGCAGTGCAATTGTAACGTTTGAAACAATAAAAAATCATTATTATTCCAATAATAATTCATGTCCTCCAATCAGTGTATGGATGAATGATAACGGAATGTCAGACATAGATGTGGGAAAATCAAAAATCGAGCGCGTTGAAGAGCTGCAACATTCAATATACAAACCAGCAACTGTTCAGGTAAAGTTTACAAAATATGAATTCATTGAAATGTATGAACAAGTTTGCTTCGAATTAAATACGATGCCAGCTAACACGCGTGCACTCATTTTCATTGATCCTTATGGGTATAAAGATGTAAGGCCATCGCATCTTGCGAATCTACTCGGTAACCAGAAAACTGAAATTATTTTTTTTGTTCCAATTTCTTTTATGTATCGTTTCGCAGAAAAATCCACTTCAGATCCTACCTTTTCTGGCGGGGCATCCCTGAAGAAATTTCTTGAAGAACTGGGTATTTTCGACAACGATAAATTTGAATCTGTTGATGTCTTCATTCATCAGCTAAAAAATAAATTCAGAATTTTGTTTAATCAACTGACGTATGTTGATACCTTTACTATAAAGCGTGATGCTCAAAATACTTATGCTTTATTCTTCTTTACACACAACGAAACAGGCTTTAGGAAAATGCTTGAAACCAAATGGGAGATTGACAGAAACCAAGGTAAAGGGCACCGTCTTGATGCAAATCCAGCTTTATTTTCTGATATGGAAATATCGGGTTATAAAATTGAATTAAAGGAATACATTAAGTCAGGTAAAAGAACTAACCATGATGTTTTTAAATTTGGTCTAAATCGTGGATATCTTCCGAAACATACAAACCAAACTCTTCACGACTTAGAAACTGAAGGCTTAAAAATTATTGTAACCTCACAAAACGGTGACAGAGTTCGAAAAAGTGCCTATTATTTGGATGATAGGAAAATTAGTGTTGTAATCGAAATAAAGGATTGAAGATGTCTCAATCGAATATTGAATGGACAGAATCGACTTGGAATCCAGTAACCGGTTGTAATAAAATAAGTCCAGGGTGCAAGCATTGTTATGCCGAACGTATGGCGCTCCGCCTTCAAGCCATGGGACAACCAAATTACCGCAACGGATTCAGACTTACAACACATGAACATGCCTTAAATCTTCCTCTCCAGTGGAAGAAACCACAAATAATTTTTGTTAATTCGATGAGTGATTTATTTCATAAGGATGTGCCAATTGAATTCATCAAGAAAATTTTTATGATTATGAAAGAAGCTCATTGGCACCAGTTTCAGATATTAACAAAACGCTCAGAAAGATTGTTGGAAATCGATCCATTGTTAGATTGGACTCCTAATGTTTGGATGGGTGTAAGCGTTGAGAATGAAGACTATACATTTCGAATTGATCACCTTCGCCAAACACACGCTAAGATTAAATTCTTGTCACTTGAACCCTTATTAGGTCCTATTCGAAAATTAAAATTAAAAAAAATCGACTGGGTAATTGCCGGAGGAGAATCAGGTCCTGGCGCCAGATCCATTGATCCGTTATGGGTTACAGGCATTCGTGATCAATGCGTTAAAGCCAATGTAGCTTTTTTCTTCAAACAATGGGGGGGCGTTAATAAGAAAAAGACAGGTCGGCATCTTGAAGGCCGCCTTTGGAACCAGATGCCAGCTAAAGCTGAATTACAACTTGCTGCAATGTAAAATTTTACTGCAAGTAAAATTTCTAAAACAAATGTTTTGAATTCAAGAAGATGAGAAGAAGTTGAATTAAAAAGCCTCCAGTATGGATAATCGTGATATAAAACCAACCAATCTGTTTTCAGGGGCTCAAGTGCTGCATCAGTTAAAACGTTGGGGATCACATCTTGACGAAAAACATGAAATCACGTTCTGGTTGTATTTTCCGTCCCAAAATTTCGCTCATCAAGCCGGTCAACGCGCCGAGGCTGCTGGGTTGCACGTGGATATTACGGAATCAATGCATGGGCAATGGTTATGTTTGATTACCTGCACCCATATACCGGATGAAATGCTTATGGATGGTGTTTTTAAATTTTGTGACGAATTGGTATCCTCCTTTCAGGGGCAATTCGACGGGTGGGAATCACCTTTAATGACTACACCTGAAGAAATAAACGAATTGTTATCAAGAGCCTGATTACAATTTTAACACACAAACCTTACGGTTTTACACTCTATAAGTTTTCGTGCAAAAGGAGAGGGGCTATTACGAAGCTTCGGCGTATAATTTTGTCTTTTGGTTAAACTCACCCGATTTTGCGGAACATTCCCGGCGGCTACTCGTAGAGAAACTTCATCCCGCCTCGGATTTTCATATGACATGATTAGGTCATTCATTGTCGAACAGAATATTTGTAAAGTATTAATTCAGGTGTGTATGAATTTATCTCAAATCGAGAAGTATTGTCTCACGTTAAAAGGCACAACGAAAGATATTAAATGGGGAAATGATCTATGTTTCCTGATAGGCAATAAAATGTTTGCCGTGACGTCGCTCGATCCCCCTTTCAAAGCGTCATTCAAAGTCACAGCGGAGCAGTTTGCCGAGTTGACCGAACGTGACGGGATCATTCCGGCGCCGTATTTGGCGCGCAATCAGTGGATCATGGTTGAAAATCCGCGTGCGCTGAATCTGGAGGAATGGAGCTTTTACCTTAAGCAATCGTATGAATTAATTGCGTCGAAATTACCCAAGAAATTGCAAAAGAATATTTTTAACACAAAATCATAGAGGAACTAATGAGAAGAAAAATCATTGCCGCAACGTTTATTCTGGCGCTGGCATGCGTCGCGTGGATGGGATTCAGCGGCACGGCTCAAAACGCTTACAAAAATATTTTGAAGCTGCAACGCGTGATGGATATCGTGAGCCAGGTTTACGTCGAAGAAGTTGACGCCAACGCCATTACCGAAGCGGCGATTGAGAGCATGCTGAAAGAACTGGATCCGCATTCCGTGTACTTTCCTCCAAAAGAATCCAAAGCCGTCGCGGAACAAATGCAGGGCGATTTTGAAGGCATCGGCGCTACGATTGAAATCGTACAAAACTGGCCGGCCGTTGTAACGACGGTAGCCGGAGCTCCGGCTAACCGAATGGGAATTCTTGCGGGGGATCGGATTGTGAAAATTAATGACGAAAAAACCGAAGGCTGGCAATTAGAACAAGTGACGTCGAAACTTCGCGGCCCGAAGGGGACGAAAGTTCATTTGACGATTCAACGGCCCGGCACGTCGGAATCGATCGATGTCGACATCGTACGCGATAAAATTCCTTTATCTACGGTGGCGTCAAAATTCATGCTCGATAAAGAAACCGGTTATATTAGTATTTCAATGTTTTCAACCAAAACGGCTGACGACGTAGAAAAAGCTTTGCAGGAGTTGGAAGCGCAAGGATTGAAGAATCTGATTTTGGATTTGCGCGGCAATGGCGGCGGCGTGTTGCAGCAGGCGTTTCTTGTGGTAGATAAATTTATTCCCGGAGATAAACTCGTCGTGTATACGCGCGGGCGTATTGCTTCGGCCAACGAAGATTTTTATTCGAGCTACAAACCTAAATTCCGGCCGTATCCGTTGATCGTACTGATGGATCGAGGCGCCGCTTCCGCATCGGAAGTAGTTGCCGGGGCTATTCAGGATCTCGATCGCGGGCTGATTCTCGGCGAACGCAGTTTTGGTAAGGGTTTGACGCAGCTCGAATATCCGCTCAATGACGGCAGCGCCGTTCGCATTACGGTCGGCCGGTATTACACGCCAAGCGGACGTCTGATTCAGCGCGATTATAAAGATAAGTCGCTGAAAGATTATTACCGAGAACGTATGGACGAGAACGTTACCGATTCAACAAAAATTTTTCATACTGCGAAAGGCCGCGCGGTGTACGGTGGGGGAGGAATTGTTCCCGATCATCATATCGACTCCGATACGGTCGGTACGTACGCGCGTTATCTGTGGATGAAGGGCGCTATCCGTGATTTCTCCAATAAATTTCTCGAAGAACAAGGACCGGCATTACGCGACCGTTATAAAAATGATTTACCCGGATTTTTAAAAAATTATCAAACACCCGAAGCCGATTTACAAGCAGTCGTGAAAACGGGTGAGACAAAGGGCGTGCCGTTCGATAAGGCCGGATACGTGCAGGACAAAGATTTTTTGGCCAACGTACTGAAAGCCGAAGCAGCGCGCTATATCTGGGGAAACGATGCTTCGGCTCGCGTACGGATCGAACTGGACAATGTCGCACTTGAAGCGCTCAAATATTTCAAAGAAGCGCAAAAATTTGCCGACCATTTCATGAAAACTACCAGCGACGGCAAAAATTAAAATTATTTTTTAGAGTTACAATGCGAAAATTTGTTGGCTTAAATTTAATTTTTTTTGCCGTGGCCTATGGCCAATCGCCGAAATTATGGAATGGTTTAAAGCCGGGTCCGTTTGCCGTTGGATTTAAAATAATCAATACACGCGATTCCTTGCGAACCGTTGAAGCGTTGGGTTCTATCCGCCCCATTCAGATCGGCGTGTGGTATCCGGCTTCGGCAATCTCCACACGAATGACGTATGGTGATTACATCGCCTATTCTTTCAAAGAAACCGACTTAACGGAAATGACCACGGATGATCAAATAAAAAGCATGGATGTGTATGGAAAATTTCTTGAATCCAACGGCATTCCTGCAAAAGCAATTCAGGATTGGTTTGGCAGCGAGATGTTGGCATCGTTGAATGCTAAAGAAGCAGACGGAGTTTTTCCGCTCGTGATCGTCGCGCAAGGTAATTTTCATTCCGCCCACCATCAGGCGGTTTTAGCCGAGTTCCTCTCCAGTTACGGATACGTCGTGGCGACGTCGCCTTCACAAACCAAAATTTCCGGCCCGTTGAAGTCTAACGCTGAAGTTTTGCCCAGTGCTATTGATCAGAAAAAAGACATGGAAATGATCGAGAAACAATTGCGGCAATGTTCGTTCGTTGATAAAGAAAAAACGGCGATCGTCGCTCACAGTCTCGGCGCGCGTGCCGGACTGGTTTTTGTTAACGACCATCCGTCTACAATGGCCTTTGTGAGTCTCGATGGAGGCATCGGCAATAAGATCGGGAAGGAATGGATTTCAGGCTGGAATGAATTTAATCCTCAATTTGTCCGTACTCCCATACTTCATTTCTATGAAGACATTGAAGAATTTATCGTACCGGATTTTGAATTGATCGAATCGTTGCAGCATTGTGAACGCTACATTGTCAAAATCGATTCGATGCATCATTATTATTTTTCCAGTCTGGGGTTCGTGGCCGCCGCCATTCCGGAATTCGATCCGACGTCTGGAAAAGACTTGGCGTCCAATTGTAACCGGATAGCTGTTGAAACTTTGCACTTTTTAGATGCGTGCGTTAAAAAAGATTCAAAAAATTTTGTTATATCGGCCGGGTCTTACTCCCGCTATTTGAAAGCCAAATAGATCCGATTATTTGTCCTAATTTTCCGTTGCCGTTCGTTCATAATGAAATAACTTACTTTCTTTATTTTATGGAGTTTCTTATGAAAGAATTTATGTTTTTATTCCGCGGGGGCGACGCTCGTCGCCTGCAAGAGCAAAAATCGCCTGAGTTATGGCAACAACACATGATGAAGTGGAAGGCGTGGATGGACTCGCTTGCAAAAAAAGGTCAATTGAACGGCGGGCAGCCATTGACGATGAATGGCAAAGTCGTCAGGGAAAACGGAAAACAAATTACGGACGGCCCATTCGCCGAAGGCAAGGAAGTCATCGGTGGATACCTTTTGGTAAAAGCTGCCGATTTAAATGAAGCAATCGATTTGTCAAAGAATTGCCCGATCTTTGAACATAGCGGGTTTGTTGAAGTACGTGAAATCCAGGAATTGAACATGTGAATGATGTAGCCGCTCATAATAAATTACCGCCGTCAGTACACGATACGGTCAACCATCTTTTCCGGCACGAGTCGGGAAAGATGGTTTCGCTTTTAACACGAATTTTCGGTTTTCATAATTTGCAACTGGCAGAGGACGTCGTTCAGGAAACTCTCCTCAAAGCGTTGACTATCTGGCCTTTTTCCGGTATTCCGCACAATCCGTCCGGGTGGTTGTTTCAAACCGCTAAAAATCTTGCTCTAGACAAAATTCGGCGTGAACGGTTTACCGTCCATTATGCCGATGATCTCTCACTGCTTTTGAAATCGGAATGGAGCGTGGTTTCCACCTTGAACGACCTTTTTCTTGGAAATGAAATTCAGGATGACCAATTGCGCATGATGTTTACCTGTTGCCATCCCGCATTTCCTATAGAATCTCAGGTTGCCTTAACGCTAAAGACCTTATGCGGATTTAGTATTGGAGAAATAGCAAAGGCGTTTTTGACAAACGAGCCGGCTATCAACAAGCGTCTCTATCGTGCCAAACAGGAAATCCGTTCAAAAAAAGTTCGTTTTGAAATCCCGATAGGAGTGGAAATACATCAACGCATTACCGGTGTATTGTCTGTTTTGTACCTGATGTTTAATGAAGGGTATGCATCATCAAACGCCGAACGCCTGATACGGGAAGATTTGGTAGCGGAAGCAATGCGGCTAGCTCGCCTTTTGGCCGAACATCCTGAATGCAGGCGCCCAGAGGTATGTGCGTTGTTGGCGCTGATGTCATTTCATGCATCCAGGTTTGTATCCCGGATCGATGATCATGGACACATCCTTTTGCTTGAAGAGCAGGATCGTACTTTGTGGGACGAAGAATTAATACGCCAGGGCCATTATTATCTGGAAGAATCGGCTCATGGCGATTATCTGACTTCCTATCACGTCGAAGCCGCTATCGCGTATTATTATGTGGAAGCAAAAACATTCGAAGAAACGAGATGGGATGAGATCCTTAAATTGTACGATCAATTGCAAACCTTATCACCTTCGCCGGTGATTGCGCTCAACCGCGCCGTCGTCATTGCCCAACTGCACGGCCCGCAACAGGGACTGGAGGCCATTGGACAAATATCCGGAGTAGAATTGCTGGCGAATTATTATATTCTTTATGCCACGCTGGGCGATCTGCATCGCCGAATGCAGGCCTACGAAAAGGCTGAAATCAATCTCCAAAAAGCGATGGCTTTGACGGATTCTCCCATTGAAAAGGATCTGCTTATGAAAAAACTCCACACTGTAC
>JABWBZ010000074.1 GCA_013359335.1 bacterium | reverse complement strand
CGATCCGGTCACGCACATCGACGACAGCGAATCCTGAATCAAAGGTTTGGACAGCACCCAACTAAGTATAAATGAAAATATCGTTCCGGCATAAACGAAAAGGATTTGATCGAATTCAAATGCCGTATCCGCGTCCAACCTAGAGAGTTCTAAAAACACCAATACAGGCAATGATATATTAAAAACAATACGTGAGGAATGGTTGACAAAATTGTCGTCAACTAATCCGTTTTTCCGTAAGAAAATTCCAAGAAAAACGATCAGGAAAACCGGCAAAACGGTGTTGGCAATAAATAATAAATTTTCCATCGGACAGTTCTCATAAAATCAGAGCAATGTAAAAAAGAAATGCGCCAACATCCATTTTTTTTGTTCGATCGATATCTATGATGCAGGAATGGAAAATAAAAAAGGCGTACACGCTACGCCTTACGCTTAAAAATGATTTCTTTTATTTTAATTTTGTTTTCAGAATGACCACGTCTTTGAGTTGATCGATCGGTTTGATTTTTCCGTTTTTAAATCCGCTGCGTAACTGCGCATTGGCGATATAATAGTACCAATCGCCGCCGATCTCACCCGTAGTCGGCTGATCGAAATGCGGATTATTCGCTTCGATGATGGTAACGCCGGTTACGCTTTTCATATCCGAACTTAAATGAAATTTCTTAATTCGTCCGACGACGCCGGATTGATGGGCGATCAGAGTGCGATCGTAAAACGCCAAACCGTCGATTCCGCCAAGCGGAATTAATTCTGAATGTTTCAATGCCTGATGTGCTCGCGTCTCCCGGTCGATAAGTAATATTCCGGAACCGTGTGCGACGAATAAATAGCGATCGTCTGAAGATTTGGTGATGCCGTTCAGAAAAAAAACATGGCGTGGCTTCAGAAATATTTCCAATGAATCACGTGTTTTCGGTATCCAATAAATTTCGCCGGATTGCGTATCGGTGATGTACACGTTTCCGACCTGATCGACAGTCAGATCGTTAAAAAAATGGCCGCCTTTCGGCCCAGGATATTGGCGGATCAATTTTCCAGTACGTAAATCGAATTGATGAACCACCGTGGTCAGCATTTCTTCTTGTTCTCCCTCGGCAATAGGCATATTCGGATTTCGACAGCTATTGACCCAAATCACCCGGCGTTTGGCATCAACTTCCATTCCGGCTACGCCGAGCAATCCATCTTGCTTTTCGATGACTAAATCATCGGACTTTCCGTCCGGATAAATGCGTTTGATTTTACGTTTATAAGCCGAGCTTATAAATAATTGCCCGGTCGAATCGTCAAACGCCGTTCCTTCAGGAATAAGATCACGTTCGTTGATAATAAACGCCACGGCGCTGTTACTGACCGGCTTCTTCAATTCTTCAATTTCGTTCAATATTTTTCTAAACTCATTGTCTTCCCGAAACGAATAAAATGCGCTATCCGTCGCTACTTTCAAAACGAAATCGCTACCCATTTCAATGCTTTGCTGTAATTTTATCAAAGCTTTGTCTTTCTGATTTTGCCAGGCATGAACTTGGGCCGTCATGTAGTAAATTTCCGTGTCGTTCGGAACCAACTTGTCAAGCTGATACAATTTCATTTCGGCGAGTTGATAATGCTTTTTTTGATACGCATCCAACGTTTCATAATACAACTTGAGCGCATCTTGCTCTTGCGCAAATAAGATGCTTGAATAAAAAATCAGCAGATAGTATCTCATGACATTACCTTTCATTTGTGGGTGGATGTCGTGGCGATCAATCGCCATTCTTCGCCTGATTTACGGTACGTAGTCGTCCATGCAAAATGCGTCGTATCCAGGACGGTTTGTCCTTGATCGCCCTGATAAGTCAGGATCACGATTTTCTGTACAAATGTATTGGCCATGGATGCGTCATCCGAAATTTCGATGATGGGTTCTGCGATATCATCCCACTTGATGAATTCAACCCGGTCAAAATAGCGTTTGAAGTTTTCTCGCATTTGTTGCTTGGTACGATATCCTAATTCACCGTTGCGGATAAACAGCAACGTATCAGCCTGTTCACGCGCAAAAAGGTCGATATTCTCTTCAAGATGCGCTATCCGTTGCCGTTCATGCAGTGTTAACAGTTCCTTTTTCTCTTTCTCCATATCAGGTTTGGTACAGGCAACGGCCAAGAGCACTGCGATCCATACGATATTTTTCATGGGTCCTCCTTTGAATTTAATACTACATTATGTAGTAGATAACCAGAAAAAAATTTAATCCGAACAACCGGAATAGCATAAATGGGTTCTTTTGCCGTGTCCCGACGACCATTCCAATTGATTTTCTGAATGAAACTTTACGATCCAAAGTCCAACGGCAACGATGATCATTCCGACGACGATGCGGCGATAACGAATGAAATTATTACCCTTTCCATGATGGATAAGGCGGTGCAACCGTTTTTCAAGAGATGCGGTGGCCGAACTCGCCAACACAGGCGTCGCCATTTCATTCCCGTACGATAAATTCCATACTTTGATAAGCGCTGACGCCAATTCCAGCGGCTGTTTAAAAACTTTAGAAACGGCATCGTCACACATTTGTTCATAAAACAATACAAAAGCCGGTTCGACATAACGATTAAAAATCAGAATCATGATTTGTGCCAATAATATGGCCAGCATGAGGCCTGCAAAATCAAACCGCTCATCGAGCGCTCGATAAAATATGGCTAAGCTGATCGCGTACGCTATCCACGTCAGAAACGTCATGGCCATGGCTTTTTGTAAAAATTTGCGAAGATTATCCCGGCGCTTGACGTGGACAAGTTCATGCGCCAGTACCTGCCTTAATTCCTGCTCATTCAAATTCTTTATGACCAATGGCGTTAAAAATATAATTGGCTTCAAAAGGCCGGCTGTAAATACCGGCATTTCATGTGAAATAATTCTAAGGTCGGGATTAATTTTAAACTTCAAAGCCGTTGCCACTGCCTGCAGCATGTTTTGTAATAAAGCATCTGCTTTGATGGAATGACGCAGCAATTTTTTCATCGAATGGCAGTGCGCCCATAGCCGAATCGCAAATACAAGCAACAGCAAACCCGCCAGGCTTTGAAGGAAAAACACGTAACCGCATCCGATCGGATTCACAACAAAAAAACTCAGGAATGTCAGGACATCGACGTAATACTGAGTCAACATACTATTTCTGTTTTTTGAGTTTGGCGGTAATTAATTTTGATAGTTCAAGGATTTTTTTGGGGTCTTCTTTTTCAAGCGAATCGACTAACTGGCTTAACAGCGGCGACGAAAAATCGGCAAGTAACCCATCGAGAACAGCCTGGGAGGTTGTTTGAGAAAATTTTTCGCGTGTCAGAACAGGTTCATAGATAAACGCGTTACCATCTTTAATTTTTCTCAAAATCTCTTTCTGGGCCAGCCTTGTCATGACCGTCATGACCGTTGTATACGCAATGCGGCGTTTATGTTTCAACTTTTCGAAAACTTCCCTGACGGTCAAACGGCCGTTGCTCCAGAGTATTTCCATAATATCGGCTTCAAGGTCGCCGAAAATTTTACGTAACCCTTTTTGCCGTGGATCGAATGTAAAATAATATTTTTCCATAAAAATCTACTACGTTATGTAGTTGAATAAGTTGCAGTTAAATCATTTTTTTGATTTGCAATTAGTTTTGATTTGAGTGAATTCGGCTCATCAAGGCTGCGGACAAGAGTCCCAATCCTAGCATGCTTATCCAGAGTACATCCGACTCCCAATGTTCATAAATCTGAATGCCTATCCACGGACCGAGAATAAAAGCGAGGCTGAACGTCATCTGATAATAGCCCATATATTCGCCACGCCGGTTGGGGGGAGCAATTTCTCCCATATATGCCGCCTGCCCCGGAAATAGGATCATTTCACCGAACGTCCATATCACAACCGTCAATGCCACAGTCCAAATGTCGATCGCTATGATCATAGCGCCAAAACCTATTCCAACCAATATCGCACCTAACGCAAGCGTATGGTTGTGTTTCCAATGGCTCATTTTCAGGTTCAGCCAGACTTCAGCAATAATAATCAACGCAGTATTGATTGTAAATAAAATTCCATACGCCGATTCATGTAAATGAAGATCATTGACTAAATACAAAGGCATCGACGATTCATGTTGAAAAAAAACCATAATCACCGGTACAACGCTCATCAAAAAATACAATAGCCGTTTATCTTTGAATATATTTCCGTCATGATGATGCGAGTCGGGGATTGTTTCATGGCTTACAACCACTTTCCAAGGCGAGAACAATAGAACGAATCCGGCAACTAACGCAAACATGCCGTTCACTACAAATAGCGTTGTATAAGATACCAATACTAAAAATCCTCCGACAGCCGGCCCAATACTCATTCCGATATTAATAGCTAACCTTTGCAGCGCATACGCCGACTTTCTTTGGTCCGGCTCAGTCAGGTCGGTAATTACCGCCAGACTCGACGGACGAAAAGCTTCACTCGTCATCGCCCACAAGACCGTCGTTCCGAATACTACTGCAAAACTTTCAGCCACTGGATACGCCATCATGACTACCGATGATAAAAAAAGAGACAAAAGCATGACTTTTCTATGCCCGATAAAATCGGATAATCTTCCTGCAAACGGCGCTGATACCAGTGCACCGATACCATATCCGATAAACACCCACGCCGCTTCATCCGATGAAAAATTCAAATTACGCGTCAGGTATAACACCAGAAAAGGCAAAGCCATGGTTCCGGCACGATTGACCAGCGTGGTCGTAAATATTATCCATAATTCTTTAGGCAGTTCACGTAAGCTTTTCCAAGGGTTCATTCATAAAATTCCTATTTTTTGGATGTTAAATATAAAAAATACTAAACCAAAACCACGAAATTTCAAAAAAAAAACCCCGCCACGAAGTCATTGGCGGGGGACCCTATCTCCATGAGAAACGGGAGATACCTCCATGGGGAATGGAGAAATTTTTGGTGATCCAGCTAAGCAGGGACTCCAATCACATTATTGATTTTTTCTATAAGATCGTTGATGGTGTAAGGCTTCAACAGAAAACCATCCGAACCAGAAAAACCTTTATATTGATGTTCAGCTGACTGGATTATAATCTTAATTTTTGGATCGATGGACCTTATTTGCTGAATGAACGTTACCCCATCCATACCCGGCATCCTTATATCAGTCAAAATTAAAATTATATCCTTCGAGAATTCTCTAAATATCTCAATCCCTTCTTTCCCATCAGAAGCTTCCAAAGGTACAAACTCATTAAACTTAAGCGTTCTGCATATACATCGGCGCAACATTTCCTCATCCTCAACAACCAATACTTTATTTTTGCATTTCATTGAACTAACTCTATTTCTTTAGAAACACTGGCCAAGGTTTGTATTGTTGGCAGAAATACATTAAAAGTCGTTCCAGCGTTTACCTTGCTATTCACTTGAATGAAGCCATTGTGCCTTCTAACAATTGAAAAAACTGTCGACAAGCCTAACCCTGTACCTTTGGGTTTTGTGGTAAAGAAGGGATCGAATATTTTATCCAATTTTTCTTCAGAGATGCCAACGCCCGTATCCGATACTGAGATATTGATATACTCGCCTTCCTTGACTTCAAATCCTGGTAGAGAATAATTTCCTTCAACAAAGGTCTTTGCTGCGTTGACGGTTAAAACGCCGCCTTGCGGCATGGCATCACGAGCATTAACGCATAAATTCATCATAACCTGGAACAATTGGCTTGGATTGGCTAAAATTGGGGGAATGTCTTTAGGAATATTTACATGAATCATAACTGATTTCGAAATAGTTTCAGCGATCATATCATGAGTTGCATCACAAAACTCGTGAAGGTATATTTTTTTGAGTTCGCGATGTTCGGATCCGGTTGTAGTAAAAGAAATAATTTGCTTGACCAAATCAACGCCTTTTGAAACATAACTTTCTAATTTTTGAAGGCCGGCATACACCGGAGCATTTTGATTTTCGATTTTCAGACTCTCAATTGAAACTAAAATGGGCGTAAAGATGTTATTAAGATCATGGGCAATTCCGCTTGCCATCGAACCCAGACTTTCCATTTTTCTGCTCCGTGCCAGTTGAATTTCCATTCTTTTCCTAGCGGAGATATCGGTGTTAATAATCAGGAGACTCACCTGTTCTCCTCTGTCATCATGCAATAGGCTCCAACGGCTAGAAACAACAATCGCTTGACCGGACTTGTTATATTGATTTAACTCCCCTTGCCAACATTTTCTATTTTTGATAGTTTGACGGGCATTTTTAAAATTCGGATCATGTTGAATCTTCAGAAAATCATCAACTTTTCTCCCGACAACTTCTACTGATGTCCAACCGTACATTTTTTCAGCGCCTTGATTCCAAAAAATAATTTTTCGATTCAAATCCGTCATGATAATGGCATCATCCGTCAAATCCAGAATCCTAGCGTATTCCTGCAATTTTTTCTCGGCTATTTTCCGTTCGGTAATATTTCTACCTGTCGAAACAAAATAACGGACTTCATTCTTGGAATCTTTAATCGGTGATATCGTAATTTCCTCGTAGTAAAGCGATTCATCCTTTTTCTTATTGACTACTTCAGCGCGAAAAACAAGCCCTGAAGCAATCGTATGCCACATCGTCCGATAGAATTCGGCTGAATGCTTTCCCGACTTCACTATCCTCGGTGTATTCCCAATTGCCTCATTACGCGTATAACCGGTTAATTCAGTAAACGCGGGATTAACGTATTCAATAATACCTTTATCATCGGTTATAAAAACACAATCTGCCAAATGTTCAATGGCATTTGACAATTTATTGATCCCGTCTTCAAAAGTTTTTCTTTCCGTAATGTCACGCGAAACACCCATGATTCCTACAGGAAAACCCATTTCATTGCACATTAACGAAGCGGATAAGTAACTAAAAAATGTTTCGCCATTTTTCCTTTTATTTCGTACTTCACCCTCCCAGCGGCCATCATCCTTTAAGGCGTTAACTACGAGTGAACTATTGTCGGAATCGGCATACAAAAGCCGCACGTGTTTCCCGATAACCTCGTCACGCTTATAACCAAAATTGTTTTCAGCCGCACGATTGAATTCGATAATTATTCGATCCATGCTCACCGCAATAATCATATCCAACGAACTATCAATGATATTTTGAGCGAAATTTTTAGTTTCAATCAATGCATTTTCAAACTTTTTTTCTCTTGCGATATCGGTAAATAACCAAATAGAACCTACAACCTCCCCCGAATTTTTGACGGGCGCCGCGCTCAACCGCACAACCACCGATCCATCATTTTTTTTTCTAATTCTGCATTCTTGACAAATGGTACGTCCTCTTTTTAGAGATCTATTTCCTACCGATATGCTTTTCTGATCGCGAAACAACAAATTTTCTAACGTTTGTCCGACAATATCATTCAGAGAAAAGTTGACAATCGAAAAAAATTTTTCATTCGCAAACTGAATAATGTTGTTATTGTCAACAATAACAATTCCAGCATCGATCATTTCAATTAAAGCAGTAATCTTGGAATCGGCTACTTCGAAATTAGATAAAAACAGATTGGGGATTTTTTGATTTTGAGGATGCACGAATTCATTTTGAATCATGGACATCTTGATTGACCTTACGCATTTTCCCCCCGGTTTTTGAGTTTGTGTAAGAGTAAAATCAAATCACGGTGGGTAGCCAAGCCTTCCGTGATGACTTAGCGGCCCTATCTCTGCCAAGCATCTCTCGACTTAAACCACCGTGATATATGACTTACCGTTTCTTAAACTCAATTTTTGTTAATAACAAATTTACTCATTAGCGAAGATAAATGTTCAGTGGTCATAGAAAGCTGACTGGCTGAATCCGCAAGATCAGAAATAGCTACAGATGTCTGAGCACCGGCAACCGATAAGGAATTAGTCGATAGCGCTGCATCTTGAATAATAGTATTTTGTTGAACAATGAAATCGGATATGCTATTGGCCATCTGCCTAACTGTATTTAAGCTGGAGTCAATACGTGTGAATACATTTTTCGTCTCAAGCACTTGCTCGGAAAGCTGTGAAATACGTTCACTATCCCTATTGACGTCTTCATTGATGGCAAGAATATTAGTTTGGATGGTTCTTAGAATGGAATCGATTTCAATTGCCGAAGATCTGGATTGTTCAGCCACACTCTTGATTTCATCGACAACGGCTTTCGATAATTTTCCTTCGCGAGCCGCATTGATGGCTGCATTAATCGAAAGCACATTGGTACGTTGCCCGATCTGTTCTATCAATCGGCTGATAGTCGATATTTGATTGGATTTCTCAGTGATTTCATTGATTTTTTTAGATAGATTTTTTTGATTGATAACCACACGTTGCATTTGATCGGTAAGTACATCAATGGACTCGTTGCCTGACGCGATGACGTTACTTGCATTTTCCGTACTTCTTTTGACCTGACCGGTCGTCTCTGTCATCTGGCCCAATGCCGAACTGCATTGTGCCATCACCGCAGCAATGCTGGATATATTATCGGATTGCTGTAATGCTGAAACCGACAGTTCTTTTGATGTCGATGAGACTTGTTTAACTGAAACCGAAACAACTTTTGTCACATCCCGTGCAGCCGCGACAATTTCTTCCAGCTTTTCAAGAAATTTATTGAAGTAAATAGCCATCTCAGACAGTTCTTGATGAACCACATTTTCCACTTTTTTTGTAAGATTACCGCCACCTTCTGAAATAGTTTTGATGCGTGATAGAAATTCGTGGATATCCCTAATAATTTTACGATTGACACTGACAGTAAGACCAACCGCAACGAGTATCTGAATGGCCATCAGAATAAAAATTATATTTCGGTCTGATATGAATTCCGATAAAACTTTATTGTAGATCGATTTGATTTCGGATTCACCCTTTGCGCTCATTGAAATAAAGATCGGATGTAGGCTTTGCTGCAAAACAAACATTTCAACCATATTCGCATTAAGTTTATCCGACTCACTATTGACGTTTGAAAGTAGCGAACAGGTCTCATTAAGAAGAAAAAGAAAACGATTGATCTTTTCAGTCATTTGAACAGACTCGACATTTCGAGCGGATCCATTATCAATATTGGCCTCTTGATAATCTCTCCACAATACGGACAAGGCAACTTGCTGGCTGTCGCCCTTTGAATACTGCGTCAAAACAGAAAACGTCTGAATTGCATCGATGTTATTCGCTAAATAATCAATACAAGTTTTAGACACTTGATTGATTTGAAAATGAATATCTTTCAACCGAGAAGACGAAACAAAATTATTGCGATAGATCGTTTCGATCTGAGACTTTCGTTCTTCCAATCGTAAGTAAGTAAACACCACAATAAGTCCGAGAGACACCGTAATGATTGTCGTTAACAAAATTAATTTTGATTGAATGCTGCGAAACATATTTCTCATTAAGGTTTAGCTGACTTATCGCCCAAGGATAAGGCCTCAGATTAATTCCGTTAGATTTTTAATTCACAACAATAGTTTTCAATTTTTTTTCTAATCCCTTATTATTCATCATCATTAGATCATAAGTGCCTGATGGAACATTTTTTATTTCATATCTGCCATTTCGACTGGCATCCGAATATTTGCTTGGAACGGTAAAGATGATGGCTTTCATAATCGGATGCATGGCGCATGTTATTTTTGTAGCGCCGTTTTTTGATATAACCATTTGCAATGTTTTTTCCTGATCGCTGGTAGAAACTCCCAAATCAAAAAATCCCATCGGACCTTCAACACTATAGACATTATGAGCAACTTTATCACGGTTAGGAAATGTAACTGTGGCATTTGTTGAAACGGAAAGAATGTCGGGTACAAATTTTTTATTTTCTTGCTTTATAGAAGTTTTTACATCGCTAAATTTCTGGGCATCACCACCTACCAAATAATAGGCATATTCTCCTTCGTAGCCATCCGTTCCTGAAACAGTATTGGTCGCCGGGAATGAATTAAGAATCAACAAAATGAATCCAAATAATATTGACAAACTCATTAAATATCCTCCGAGTAGTTGTCTTAAAAAAGTTGTAAATGGATAAATTGATAACAATTATAAATCAAGTGTATGATACGGAACGATTGCGTTAAGTGTAAATAGACACTTTAGCTAAAAATAACCGTAATGACTGGATTTTTGGTGAAAATAGACAAGAATTAAATCGTGATAGAGCGGATAAGGGTTCGGTAACAGACGCTTTTCTAATTAATACTGATCCGGATATTTGCCTTTAAATTTCAAAAAATAATCGTGCATGAAACGGATATCACTTTCCATATTACCCGTCGGATGAAAAAGTTCACCGATACATAGCGAGTGCGTCGGATAATCGAACGAAACCAAAAGAATGGGAACGTTTGCGCCAAATGCGATATAATAAAAGCCGGTTCGCCATCGTTCGGTTTTTTTTCGCGTCCCTTCCGGTGAAAGGCCGAGAATAAATTGCTCATGTTGCGCAAAAAGCTCGACGCATTGCCCGACTACGCCGTTCGGGTGAAAGCGGTCGACGGGCGTTCCTCCCAGTTTTCGCCACAGCGCTCCGAACGGCCTCAGGAAAATCGTATCTTTACCGAGCCAATACACTTTCACGTCTAACGCCATCAACGCCGCCATCCCTACGACAAAATCCCAATTACTGGTATGCGGCGCGGCAATGGCGACAAATTTTGGAATATCCGGCAACATACCCGTAACGCGCCACCGCATCAGTTGCAGCACAGTACGGCCAATCCATCGGGCAACCGTCCGGCGATAACGCGGAATCTGCAGCGGTAGTTCAGGAATATGCATGAAAGCAATTGACAAACTGGCGATGTTTCTATAGATTTTCCAGACACAATAGACATTCCTCAACACTTTTTCAAGTATCTTGAAAGGCCGCATGGCTGCTAAAAAGAAACACGCCCATCTCAATCATAAAAACATCCCGGTCAAAGCTTTCGAAAATCTTGAATTTCTTCACAGCCCGGAAGCCCGCACGATCAGAATGCTAAGCGAACTGCACGAGCCGCTGCGGCGATTCCGCAAAATGGGCGTACGCGATACCGTCGTATTTTACGGTTCTGCCCGAACTCCCGATCCGGAAACGGCGCAAAAACGTTACCGTGAATTGCGCAAAAAAGTTGGCGCTGAAAAAAATCCGTCACGCAAACTTTTGCAAACCTTGGAATACGCCAAAATCAATCTGGATATGTCGCAGTATTACGGCGATGCCATGCAACTGGCCTATTTATTGACCAAATGGTCGCGCTCGTTATCCGATGGCAAACGATTCATCGTGTGCTCCGGCGGGGGTCCGGGTATGATGGAGGCGGCTAATCGCGGCGCCAAGAAAGCCGGCGGCCCGTCGATCGGATTGAATATCGAATTGCCGTTCGAACAAATTCCGAACCGTTATATTACGCCGGAACTCAATTTCGAATTCCACTATTTTTTCATGCGCAAATTTTGGTTCGCTTATCTCGCTAAAGCGCTCGTGGTTTTTCCAGGCGGATTCGGCACTTTGGATGAACTTTTTGAAATTCTGACGCTCGTACAAACTAAAAAAATCGAGAAACCATTGTCGATTGTAATTTACGGATCGGAATATTGGAAAGAAGTGATCAATTTCGACACCATGGTTCGGCATCACATGGTCAGCCCAGAGGATCTTAGTCTCTTCCATTTTGCCGACACGCCGGAATCGGCTTTTGAATATCTCAAAAAGCAACTCACAAAAAATTATTTGTAGTCTCTTTTTGTCTTTTTCATCTTTTCCTAGCCAAAATTCTGCCTTTACCGTTGAGAATTCATCTCATTTTCGGCTTCACATTGATGATTTTTAATTTTTACTCCACATCGATTTTAGTATACTATTTTTAGTGTAATGTTTTTGTCCGATTCGGACCGTAATATGGAAGTTGATGGGAAGCTGTGAACGAGTCCATACTCACTCTATCCATTTCGCTCTTGCTTTTTGCGTTGGTGTTTATTCCTTATCTTTGGTTTACTCAAAAGAAAAGAAAAAAATTTGAAGCCAAAAAACAGGAAGCCATTGCGCTGGGACATGACAAACCTATTGCCCAGCATCCGCTGATCGATCAATCCCGGTGTATCGGCTGCGCGGCATGCGTCATTGCATGTCCCGAACATGCACTCGGTATGATTGACGGAATGGCGGAATTGGTTTATCCCGGCAAATGCGTCGGTCACGGTGTGTGCGCGGAAGCGTGTCCGGTTTCAGGCATCCGCATCGTTCTCGATCCTGCCAAGTCAACCGCTGAATTGCCGCAATTGGATGAAAACTTCCAATCAAATATTCCCAACGTCTACCTCATCGGAGAACTTGGCGGAATGGCGCTCCTGCGCAACGCGATTTTCCAGGGCAAGACGGTCATGGACCATATTTCTGAAAAGATCAAACGATCATCCCATCAGAAAACCGATCCTTCACGCTATGACGTCATTATTGTTGGCGCAGGACCGGCCGGGCTCAGCGCAGCGCTGATGGCTCAGAAAAACGGATTGAATTATCTTTTGCTCGAAAAAGAAGAAACACCCGGCGGCGCCATTCTCAGTTACCCGCGTCAGAAACTCGTCATGACGATGCCGGTGGAAATACCGCAATACGGCGTGCTGAAAAAACGCGAATTATCCAAAGAAGATTTACTTGAATTATGGTCGGACATTATTCAAAAAACTTCACTCAAAGTGAACTGCAATGAACGGCTCGATGACGTGGTTCGCAATATCGATTGTATAACGACGGTTACGGCAGCGGGCAACCGTTACAATGGCGTTTATGTCGTGCTCGCGCTGGGACGCCGCGGAACGCCGCGGAAACTTAATGTTCCCGGAGAAAATTCCTCTAAAGTAGCTTACCAACTCCTTGAAGCTGTGCGCTATAAACATACGCATTGCATGGTCGTCGGCGCCGGCGACAGCGGCATCGAAGCGGCCATAGCGCTTTCCAAACAACAGGGAACCACTGTTACATTGATCAATCGAGGCGCCGACTTTCTACGAGCTAAACCAAAAAATCAGGACCGCATCCGCGAAGCAGAAAATCAAGGCTTGATCCAAATTTATTATCAATCCTCCGTTTCGGAAATTCAAGATAAAAGCGTAATGGTTCAATCCCCGGAAGGTTCGCTCGAACTATCCAACGACTTCATTTTTATTTTTGCCGGCGGCGAAATGCCGGCGCCGTTTCTGAAAAAAATCGGAATAGAATTTATTCACAAAGACCGGACCATCGCCGCATGACTCGGACAACTCATCGCATTTATATTATTTCACTGACAGCCATTGGCATTCTGACTATCGTATGGATCGGTTTTTATGGCTGGAATTATTACCGAACCAGCGTACCCGATCGCCATGAGCATAC
>JABWBZ010000373.1 GCA_013359335.1 bacterium | reverse complement strand
GAAATCGACATCATAAAAATTCCTTATAAAAAATGAATGTTTTTCAAAAACCGACGCAAAGTATCAAAAATAAGATGAAAAGTCAAAAAATAAAAAGGCCGGAGAAATTCTCTCCGGCCTTTGTGATTGCAAATGCCATCGTTGTTTAAATATCGAAATACAGCGCAAACTCATAAGGATGCGGGCGCAGCCGAAGCGCATTAACTTCTTGCTCCGTTTTGTATTGAATCCATGTTTCAATGACGTCTTCCGAAAAAACTTCGCCCTTCAAAAGAAAATCGTGATCGTTTTCAAGGGCTTTCAAAGCTTCATCGAGTGAGGCGCAGGTTGAAGGCACTTTGGCAAGTTCCTCCGGTTTCAGATCATAAATATTTTTATCCAAAGGATCGCCGGGATGAATTTTATTAATCACTCCATCGAGTCCTGCCATCAACATGGCTGAAAATGCCAGATACGGATTACACGACGGATCCGGACAACGGTATTCAATGCGTTTGGCTTTCGGGCTTGCCGAATACATCGGAATTCGAACGGCCGCGCTGCGATTGCTTTGCGAATAAGCCAAATTCACCGGCGCTTCAAAGCCTGGCGTCAGGCGTTTATATGAATTAGTTGTCGGGTTGGCTAGCGCATTCAAGGCTTTAGTGTGTTTCAGAATGCCGCCGATAAAATATAAAGCCGTTTCGCTCAATCCCGCGTACTGATTGCCTGCAAACAGCGGCTGGCCGGACTTCCACAAGCTTATGTGCACGTGCATACCGCTGCCATTATCGCCAAAAAGCGGCTTCGGCATAAACGTCACCGTTTTACCATGCTTGAAAGCGATATTGCGAATAATATATTTGAACAGCATCAATTGATCGGCGCACACGCGCAGCGCGTTGAAACGAAAATCAATTTCAGCCTGTCCGCCTGTCGCAACTTCGTGATGCTGGCGTTCTACTTGTATGCCGCATTCCTGCAGCACCATCATCATTTCGTTACGAAGATTCTGAAACCGATCGGTTGGCGGAACAGGAAAATAACCTTCTTTGTTACGAGTTTTATAGGCCAAATTCGGACTTTCCTCGCGCCCGCGCGTCCAAACGCCTTCCACGGAATCCAAAAAATAAAAACCAGAATTTTGCGTCTGATCAAAACGCGCTTCGTCAAAAATAAAAAATTCCGCTTCCGGTCCGAAATAAGCCGTGTCGGCAATACCGGTTGATTTCAAATAGTTTTCCGCAGCTACTGCAATACCGCGGGGACAGCGGCGAAAACGCTCTTTAGTCAACGGCTCGTGCACATCGCCGATCAAACTTAACGTTGTCGGCGTCATGAAAGGATCGATAAATGCGCTGGTAGCATCCGGAATGATCAGCATATCGCTTTCATTGATTGCCTTCCATCCTCGAATGCTTGAACCGTCAAATCCAAGCCCGTGTTCGAAGATTTCCTCATTCAATTCTTCGATCGGCACGCTGAAATGCTGCCAAATGCCAATAAAATCCATAAACTTGAAATCGACGACGCGAACGTTTTTCTGTTTCGCGAGTTCAAATACCTTCTTTACAGCGTCACTACTCATTGAATGCTCCTATTAATTTGAGTGTTATTGGATTATTATTAAATAGTTACTAATAAAAATAAAACGCCCCTTTCCGTTTTGGAAAGGGGCTAAAATCCCTATAAAGTCTTTTTGGTTAAAAACCGATAAATCGGTATCGGAAACTTCCTTCGTCGGTGACGAAGGTCAAATGGCTTCATCGCCTGATTCTCCTGTACGAATGCGAATAACGTCTTCAAGATCACTAACAAATATTTTTCCGTCTCCCACTTGGTCTGTTTTTGCAGAATCCAAAATAGTATCGATTACTTGTTCAAGAATGGAATTTTCTATTACAATTTCAACTTTAATCTTTGGCAAAAAATCAATTCGATATTCATTCCCTCGATAAAGTTCGGTATGCCCTTTCTGTCTGCCAAAGCCCCTCACTTCCGTAATCGTCATTCCCTTGACACCGACTTGTAGCAAAGCTTCTTTCAAGTCGTCAAGCTTAAACGGCCGGATAATCGCCTCGATTTTTTTCATGAACCGACGACCGGCTTATTCGGATTTATTTTCTTCTAAATCTTTTTTAATTTTTTCGAGTTCTTTTTCAGCGTTCAAACGTAATTTCTTGAGTTTTTCAAGCTGGGTAGCTGCTTTTTGAGCACCGCGCTCTTCTTCCAAAAGTCTGTCTAATAAACGTTTGCGTTTTTGGTCACTGCCAGACGAGTAGAAATTCACTGGCAAAATATTAAAACCAAGGCTAAAACCTAAACGCCATGAAGCATAATTAGGTGCGCCTTTGCCACTGCCCGGGTTACCCTCACCCGGCAAAAGAACTCCAGTTAATTGTGAATAAGCTGTGTTATCTGTTTTCCCAGCCACTAGTACATCGACATAGGAACCAATATTGATCCATGGAAG
>JABWBZ010000073.1 GCA_013359335.1 bacterium | reverse complement strand
GAATACCGTCCGCGTATTCTCGTCGTCGAAGACGATCCGTCGGTGCGTAATATGATCATCGATTTTTTGGGAAAACGTAACTTTGAAATTTACGAAGGTAAAACGGGCGAAGAGGGATTGGAATTGGCGACGACGGAAAAACCGGATGTGATTTTGACCGATCTCATTATGCCGGGATTAGACGGTTTGGAAATGATCCGCCAGCTACGCCAGCAACCCGGTACCATGCTAATTCCGATTATCGTCCTGACTGCTATAAACAGCTTGGACACCAAAATAAATGTTTTTCGCGCTGGGGGCGACGGCCTTTTGATCAAACCTTTCGATCTACAGGAAATGCAGGTTCGCATCGAACGTGCCATCCAGATTTCGCGCAATTTTATGAAGCTGACGTACATCGACGCGCTGACGGCCGTGTACAACCGCCGCCTTTTCGATGAACGCCTGCCGATCGAAATCAACCGCACCAAACGTTATTCCCAACCGCTGTCACTCGTGATGATCGACATCGATTTTTTCAAATCGTTCAATGACACCTATGGGCACCGCGCCGGCGACTTTGTATTGAGCGCGATCGGCCAGCATCTGAGGAAATCATTGCGTACCCAGGATTTTGTGTGCCGCTACGGCGGAGAAGAATTTGCCGTCATCATGCCGATGACCAAAGGACAGGACGCCGCCATGGTTATGAGCCGGATTCGCGCCGATTTGCAGGAAAGGTACTTTTATTCGCCTTACGACGACATGGATTTTAACGTGCATATCAGCGTCGGCGTCGCGCAATTTCCTGAAGATGCGGCGGACTACGATTCGCTCGTTCGTGCCGCAGACGATGCGTTGTATGAAGCCAAGAATACCGGGCGCAATAAAGTCGTGATCTACTCTGCGGAATTACATTCCATGAAAAACAAGTTGGACACCAGCCACTTATAGTTAAGTAAAAATTGAAAATTGAGAATGACCGTTTAATTCGTAGTAATTAAAAGCCTTCCCTTCAATCCTTTCAATCAGACTCATGCAACATGTCGATTTACTCAGGGAAAATCTTGAAATATTTTTTCAGGCCGTCCACGCTCATGCCGATGCCTCGTTGATCGAAGAACGCTCGGAATTAAATCACCGTTTGGCCGTTTATGAATTGAACGATGAAGTATTTTTATTTCATTTTTCCGATACGTCGCTTTCTCAATTAATGATCTTTGAGAATGTGCCGGAGGCATTACACTTTTTACGAACTTTTTCACCGGAATAAAAATTATGTATCAATTAGAAATTATCGAAAATTTTTCTGCAGCTCATGCGCTGCGCGATTATCCGGGAGTCTGCGCCAGAATCCACGGACACAACTGGACTTTGAAAATTGGGCTCTCGGCCGAAACGGCCGATGAACGTGGCATGACCATAGATTATGCGGATTTAAAAACAATCGCGGATAAACTGATCGAAGAATTCGATCACAATTTTTTTAACGATCACCCGTATTTTAAAACCGTCAACCCGACGTCCGAAAAAATCGCCGAATACATTTACGGGCGCTTGGAATCGCAGTTACCCGGCCGCGTCCGGCTGGAGTACGTTCAGATAGCGGAAACGGAAAATTTTTCGGTAAAGTACCGAAAGTGATCTTCCACAACCTTCACAATTTTTTTCAATCCACCTGCGCCCCACCCAAACATGTGGTTTTTTTACCGCATCTTATTTTTAAATTGTTTACCATAAACTGACCCGTTTATACCCGCTTTGCACATCACCACACACGCGCAAGATTCTGCAACACGAAGTTGACGGAGTGTGTCCGATTTTTTAAGAAAAAAGAATCGGTAATTCCGTTTTTGATTGCGGCTTTTAATTTTTGTTTTCAAATATTTTCAATTTACATCCAAGGAGAAGACCATGAAAACATGTTTAGTTTTCCTCGCGCTTGTGTTATTTAGTTTTTCAGTTCAGGCGAAAGTGTGGACGGTGAGCCAAACGCCAGGAGCGAATTTTACAACTTTATCGGCGGCTCATGCTGCTGCTGCAAGTGGCGATACGATTTTGGTTGCGGGAACGCCTTCCGTTGCATATCCCGGCTTCACATTTACGAAAAAACTGTATGTTTTCGGACCAGGTTTTTTTCTGAGCCAAAATACCGGCTTACAAGCCGATACCAATTCTGCAAAGATTGGAGCCTGTTCGTTCAATTCCGGATCGAGCGGCACTGTGGTTATGGGCATGCATTTTATCGGTTCAATCAATATTAACACTAATAATATCACTTTAAAAAGGATTCGCTTGGAGTTGACATCCGGATTTGTTAATGGAATCGTAATTGCCAACAATCTGAATGATATCACTATTACACAAAGCTTCTTGACTTTGCATTCAGGGGGAGCGGTCCTCATTTCGCTTGGCACACTTGATAGCAATATTATCATTAAAAATAATTTTATCGAAGGATTGCCGACGTCCTATCGTACTATTGACGGAAGTTCAGCCTTCACCGGCTCTATTTCAAATAATATTATCTATGCAGGGCACTCAACTGTCGGAGTTGATATTGACTCACCAGTGTTTAATAACAACATTATTCGCAATGGCGGCATCAATCTCAATGGTAGCGTGACTCCGTACAATAATCTTTGCAATGGAACTCAGCTTGCAGCCATCAATGGAAATCAACAAAACGTAAATATGACTTCTGTCTTTGTCAGTTCAGGAACATCCGATGGAAAATGGAAAATCGCAGAGCCAGGCGGTCCGGCTGACGGCGCCGGCTTCGGCGGAGTGGATTGTGGTATGTTCGATACAAGTGAAAATAACGCGTACGTCCTTTCCGGCGTACCGCCCATGCCGTCGATTTATGAATTTACGGCCAATTCAGACTTGAGCAACGTGACGGTGAAAGCGAAATCCAATAATTAACCCGCACAGAAAAAATCGATTACAGAAAAAATTTTATGAAAAAAATTCTGTTTGTTTTTTGGTGGCTCTGTACGGGTTGGCTCACCGGACAAAACATCGACCGCGCGGAATACTTTATCGATTCCGATCCGGGTTTCGGTAATGGAACTCCGATTAGTGTCGGCGCGGGCGGGCCAAGCGTCACGCTCAATTTCAGCGCTGACCTTTCCGGAACGGCCAGCGGTTTTCACACGTTGTACGTGCGTACGCGCGATGACGGAGGTTTGTGGAGCATCGCCAATGCTTACCCGTTTTTCAAAACGTACGGAGCAGCTCCAAGTCTTCAAAATATCGTGAAGATGGAATATTTTTTCGACAGTGATCCGGGTTTCGGCGCGGGAACGAACGTCGTTGTCAATCCGGTCGCGAGCGATATTACAGAATCGTTCAGCGTCAATACCGACGCGCTCAGTTCTGGATTTCACACGCTTTACGTTCGCGTGCAGGATTCCAAAGGACTCTGGACGGTTCTCAGCGCCAATCCGTTTTTCAAAACGTATTCCGCGCCGCCGGGACTACCCAACGTCGTTCAGCTTGAATATTTTATCGACAACGATCCGGGGTTAGGTTCAGGAACTGCATTGTCAATCACAGCAGGAACAAACATCACAAAAAATTTTACTGTCGATATTGGGTCTGTTCCATCCGGTTTTCACACGCTGTACGTCCGAGCGAAAGATGCGAACGGGCAGTGGAGCGTTTTGAATGCCAATCCGTTTTTCAAAACCTATTCCGCACCACCAGCAGACCCAAACATCGTACACCTTGAATATTTCATCGATAACGATCCAGGATTGGGTGCGGGTAGTCAATTATCGATTACGGCCGGTACGGATATTACTAAAAACTTCGTTGTGGATATCGGATCAATCGCATCAGGTTTTCACACGCTGTACGTTCGAGCGAAAGATGCGAATGGACGGTGGAGCGTTTTGAATTCCAATCCGTTTTTCAAAACATACGCCGCACCGCAAGCGGTTGCGCCCGTCACGTCGCTGGAATATTATTTTCATAAATCGGGCGTAAATACGTCGACGTTGACGTATAGCGGATTTACAGCCAGCAGCGACGTCAATGTGAGTTTTAGTCCCGATCTGAGTTTATTACAAAAAGACAGCACTTACCGGATGTTTATTTATGCCAAAGACTCAGCGGGCATCCGCAGCCTGGCATTGATCGATACATTCGTTGCGCCCGATGTTCCCCCGGCGGCTCCGAAAAATCTGACGGCGCTATCCGGCAACGGACAGGCAACATTGACGTGGCAGAAAAATTCAGAAACCGATTTTCTGAAATATTACATTTATCAAGGCACGGCGCCGAATCCGACCACACTGACCGATTCAACCGCCGGCGTCAACGATACAACAAAAATCATTGCCGGTCTGATCAACGGCACGACGTATTATTTTCGAATCGCGGCCGCCGACACCGTGCATCAACTTAGCGCATACTCCAATGAAGCGACCGTCACACCCGGCGACATTACGGCGCCCGATGCGCCTGTTTTGATTTCAGCCATTGCCGACGACAGCCTTGTTCAGTTAACGTGGAATGAAAATGCCGAACTTGACGTGTTGCGCTATCGCATTTTCGGCGGAACGTCGGCCAATCCGACGCTCCAGATCGATTCGACCGCAGCCGGCGATACGACAAAGACAATTTTTTCTTTAAACGCAGGAACGACCTATTATTTCAGAATTGTCGCCGTGGACAACGCTTTCAATGCCAGCGGATTTTCAAATGAATTAAACGCTACACTGACATCTCCAATCAATCAATTGCCGATGTTGGCGCTGGCGTATTCCGATTTTTCCGTGACGATCGATCATCCCGACACGACACTCGATTCCATTGCCGTGCATTTTTATGATGCGGACGATTTGAATTTGGATTACAGTGTTGGAATCTCCGACGCCGGCAAAATCACGCCGTCGATCGTCAGCGGACGGTTGAAACTGTCATTTACCGCGGGCCAAACCGGCGTCGTGTCGATTTATGTCACGGCAACCGATGACAGTAATGCCGTCGTTTCGGATACTTTTGACGTCACCATCAATGCCGTCAACGCGCCACCCATCGCCGCAACTGACAATGCGACGACGACTTTCCAAACGGCCGTCACGATTCATGTGCTGAATAACGACACGGATCCCGACGGTGATGCGCTGACGATTCAGTCCGTCTCCAACGGCGCGAATGGAAGCGCGGTTAAAAATTCCGGCGACACGACGATCACCTACACGCCCAACAACGGATTCTCCGGTAACGATCAACTGTCGTATATTGTGACCGACGGTAACGGCGGACTTGATACAGCCGTAGTTTCTGTGACGGTGTCTGCGCCAATTGCGCTCACATTAACTACGTCCGTGCTGCAAAATCCCGCATTGTCGAAATACGCGAATATTTACGTCGTGGCCGATACAACTCTTCAAAGCACGCCCATTGTCAAACGGATTATCGGCGGCGATTCAGCAACAGTGGCCATGAGCGGCTCGGGCAGTATTTATCGCGGCGCGATCGAGTTTACCCAAAGCGGTTCGTACACGATCCGCACTCACGCAATGTCCGTGACCGGCAGCGACGTTGTGCAGATCCGTTCATTCAATGCCACGCTCGCCAGGCCTGGTTTGACGGCACAATTGAAATCGCTGAGCGAACAATCGATGCTCGTTATTCCAAAATCGGCGGTAAAAATCGAAACCTATTTTACGGCATTTGAAAAAGAACAAGCCGGCGAACACGTATTTGAATTTGGTCCTTCCGGCTCATGGCCGCAGGCGCTTGAATTGACCATCGCTTACGATCCGGCCTCATTGAAAAATCCCGGCAAACTGTTCATTTATTCTTTTACCGGCGGAGAATGGAAACCTCTGCGCACACAGGTATTCCAACATGAACGCCTCGCCAAAACACGCGTGACGGAATTGGGGTTATTCAAATTAATGGAAAACGAGCAATTTGATGGCACCAACATCGTTCCGTCAACATTTGCTCTGAAGCAAAATTATCCCAATCCGTTTAATCCGACGACGACGATCGTGTATGACGTCGCCAACGATGAAACCGTCGAACTCAGCGTGTACAATATGCTTGGCCAAAAAGTCAAAACGCTGGCCAACGGTTTCCAATTAGCCGGACAGTATCGCGTATTTTGGGACGGAACGAACCTGAACGGCCAAAGCGTGGCGAGCGGCGTTTATTTTTACAGAATCAAATCGCCGTCGTTCGTGAAGACTAAAAAGATGTTGTTGATTCGATGAATGCGGATTACCTGCGAATTACGTAAAAGTTAAAATTGCATCATCTGCAGCCATTTGCGTGTTTCGCGGGAAAATAAATTTTTAAATAAATCGTGAGACTGACATGAAAATTAAAAACTACGTCTTGATGTTTTTCGCAATTACCGGAATGAGTTGCGGCGAGGATCCGCCGGCCGATGAACCTACCTACGACGAATTGATCGCGCAGGGTTGGATTGTTTTTGTTCAGGCCGATTACGACAGCGCTTTTCAGATTTTCGATCAAGCTTCGGCTCTCGATGCTTCCCTGGCGGAAGCCTACACTGGCAAAGGCTGGTGCGGGCTGCGTACGGATCAATTAAGTTCGGCCGCCTCGGACTTTTCAAGCGCCGCGGGAAAGAACGATCGATCGGCCACGCTGTTCGCCGGCTGGGCGTTTGTGCTCAATGCGCAAAAATCCTACGCGGCGTCCAATACTCAGGCCGACTCCGCCTTAGCGCGCGATCCGGATTGGGAATTCGAACACAGCTTGCCTTACGACGCCGAATATGTGCATCTTGTAAAGGCGCAGAATTATTTTGCTCTGTCCAATTACACGGCCAGCCTTGCCGAAGTGCAGATTTTAAATGGTTCCTTTTCAGCGGATGTGGCGACGGCAGACGGTCGAGCCGCTTTGTCCACCGAGATAGAGAGATTGAGAACGACGTTGGCAAAACAAGTAATTCGTTAACCGAATCGACAATACAAAAGGCTGTTCAAAATTTTCCATGTTTGAACAGCCTTTTGATTTTCCGGAACGAAAAACTAATTCTGTGCAGCGATTTTCAGTTTCCTGCGGCTTATAAATTTAAATATCCACCGAGCCAGGAAAAGAAACAATCCCAATCCGATACCGGTAACAACCATCGTGCTGCCGCAGATACCACCGCCCTCGGACGAATCAGCCGTCATCGCGATCACGCCCACGTCAAACACTTTGTTGTAATCGATTTCCCACGTGGCCGTATTGCCGTCTTTCTTATCGGCATTCGAATTATCGATCTTGCCGGGCATGGTCACGTGGAACGTGTATTTCAGATCGCGCCATGCCGAGCGGGAGGTGTCGGTAATGCCAGCCGATTTTTTGGAATCGAATTCTTCATTGAAAAATATTTTTTTGTCTTTTTTCTCGATTTTGATTTTAGAATCGTTGAACGGCGAAGCAAATTGATTGCCGTCTTCCCATTTTTTCTCGGCGATCAAATGGTATTTCCCGTCCTTTTCTTCTTCGCTGACTTTCCAACCGTCTTTTTCAAAACTTTCTTTTTTGGCTTTGAGTTGATCTTTGTTGTCTTTGCCGATCTGAATATCGATTTTTCTTTGCATACCGCCTTTGGAATCGATGGTGGTCCACGTCTCCGTTTGGAAACATCCGGACACAGCCCACGCAAAAGCCAAGCTGACGGCATAGGCCAATAGTTTTTTCATAGTTCCTCCTCAAAATGTTAGTTAAAGGTTTCGATACGAAAGAAAAGATTAAAGTGCCCTCGAGCGGCATCCAAGATTTGATTAACAGGCGTGATGAACGCCAAATTCTAAACGAAAACGCGCCCAATTGCAAGAAGTTTTTTCTTCAAAAAACTTGCGCCGTTGTCGAATTAGATATAAATTCATCCGTTAATATTCAAAATTCGGAATCATTTGTCATGGAGAGTTTATGAGTGATTTTTCCGGCAATCCCTGGCGTGCTAACACTGACGACAAAAAAACACAGACTTCGACGAATCCGACCAGCGCGGAAGATTATTATAAACAGGCTCAATCGGCCATGGATAACAAACAATTTCAAAATGCCGTCGATTATTGCCGCAAAGCCATTGAATTGAACCCGGTCTATCTCGAAGCATGGTTTTACTTGGGCTTTAATATGATGGATTTGAAACAATATGAGGAAGCCATCCCGTGTTTTCACAAAGCGCTGGAAATTGAAAAAGACGGCAATTATTTCCGTCCGTACAGTTTTTATAATATCGGTTTATGCCATTACAATCTGGTTCGTGACGACGAAGCGCTCGATTATTTCAATAAAGCCGTGGCGGTTAAAGCCGATTACGTTCCGGCCATTAATTACATTGGCTTGATTCACTACATCAAAAAAGCTTACGAGACGGCCATTCCTTTTTTCAACCAATGTTTGCAATACGATCCCAAGTACATTTATGCACACTACAATCTCGGACGTTGTTATTATTATTTGTACAAAGACGATCAGGCTTTGGATCATTTTCTGAAAGCGCTCCAAACTGATCCCAATCACGTGGAAGCTAATAATTACGTCGGTTTGATTTATCTGAATAAAAAACTTTATCCGACGTCAATCGGTTATTTGCAAAAAGCAAGTTCTCTCGATCCGCAATACACGGCGCCGTTGTACAATTTGGGAATTTTACATTACGAACAGAAACAATATCCGCAGGCCATGGATTACTTCAACAAAACGATGCAGCTGAATCCGGAACACGCGGACGCGTGCAATTATATAGGATTGATTTATCACGATCAGAAAGAGTACGTCAAAGCATCTGAATTTTATCAAAAAACGCTGGCGATTCAGCCGGATTACAAATTTGCTCTTTACAATCTGGGCCTGGTTTCGTACGACCAAAAAGATTATAGTAATGCGATTGTTAATTACCAAAAATGCCTTGTCCTCGATCCCGAGTACGTTTCGTGCCACTATAATTTAGGTTTGGCTTTTTACCAATCCGGCAGTTTGCAAGACGCGTTGCGTCATTTCGAAGAAGCGGCGCGGCTGAAACCTACGCACTTCAACGCGCATTATTACCGCGGGCTGGTTTATCACACGACCGGACAGCATGAACGCGCCATGGCCGTGGTTGAAGAACTCAAAAAAATCGATTACCCTACGGCCAAAGATTTGTACAAGGAAATCACGGGCAACGATCTGGCTACGTCCCCCGCTTCCACGACGACTCAGCCGACACAAAAGCCAAGAGACGAAGGCCCAAGCCATCGCGGCCATTGAGGAATATTTTCGTTCAGCAGGAGTTTACTTTCTTAAATCACGAGGTAATGTGTGGAAGTCAAACGGCGACATCCCATTTTAGACGAAAAAGAAAAAGAAGAAATTCATAATAAATTGCGCAGCTTTCTCTACTCGCAAGGGTTGAAAGCCACGCCGGAGCGTTTTGCCGTTCTGGATGAAATTTATACGACGGATTTCCATTTCGAGGCTGAAGACATCCTGATGCGCATGATGAAGAAAAAACAACGCGTTTCGCGGGCGACAATTTACCGGACGCTCGAAATTTTGGAAAAATGCGGATTGATCAGGAAAGCAAAATTAGGCGAGACAACGGCATATTATGAACACACTTACGGGCGGCATCATCATGAACACATGAAATGTACGTCGTGCGGCAAAATTATTGAATTCGAATCCGAAGACATCGAACGCTTGCAAGACATGATCTGCAAGCAGTTTAACTTCAAGATGACCTACCATATTCTCCACATGTTCGGCGTTTGCGAAGACTGTCAGAAAAGCGGCGCCGCCGTGCCAACGTATGCCAATCCGTACGTGTAAAGCAAAAATTGATACAGTTTTGCATTGGCTGAACCTGTTCGTATGTTTTTTTGAAGGCTCTCTTTTTTGTTGTACGCTGATCGTCAAATTACTGTACGAAAAAGCGGCAAGCTGCGGATTTTCAACAAAACTTCAACCAGCTTGATTGCTGTAAAAAATTGGTCACTATTTTTCGGGGATATTCTAGAAATCCTCATTGAATTTCCTTCCTTATTTTGATAACTTCCCGAGCAATTGATAACCCAAAGGACAGTTGATTGAAAAAGATCGCAGTTATACCCGGTGATGGTATTGGAACTGAAGTCATCCGCGAAGCCTTGAAAGTCATCGAAGCCACTCAGGCCAAAAATCCTATGGATATTGATTTGGTTGAAATGGACTACGGCGCGGAAAAATATCTTAAAACGAAAATAACAATGCCTGAGGAACAGTACGACGATTTCAAAAAGAATTTTTCGGCTATTCTCATGGGCGCTTTCGGCGATCCTCGGGTTCCTGGAAATGAACATGCAAAGGATATTTTGCTTGGCACGCGATTTAAACTCGATTTGTATGTAAATTTCCGGCCGGTAAAATTACTCGACGAGCGGTTTTGTCCGCTGAAAAATAAAACGCCTAAAGACGTCAATTTTACCGTTTTTCGGGAAAATACGGAAGGCGTGTATGTTGGTGTTGGAGGAATTTTCAAGAAAAACACGCCGGATGAAATTGCTATTCAGGAGGAAATCAATACGCGTAAAGGCGTGGAGCGAATTATACGTTATGCGTTTGAATTCACACAAAAAAATAATTTAAAAAAAATCGCTATGGCGGATAAAAGTAACGCGATGCAATATGGGCATAATTTATGGTATCGCTGCTTTTTTGAAGTTGCCAAAGAATATCCCAACATTCAATCGAAACATTTTTATATCGATGCGATGGCGATGATGATGATCCGTGAACCTGAAAGCTTTGAGGTCATTGTGACCAATAATCTTTTCGGCGACATTATCACGGACATCGGGGCTCAATTGCAAGGCGGAATGGGACTTGCCGCCTCGGGTAATATTAACCCCGACGGAGTGTCGATGTTCGAACCGGTTCACGGAAGCGCGCCGGACATTGCCGGAAAAAATTTGGCCAATCCGATGGCCGCCATTTTAACCGCCGAAATGATGCTGCGTCATCTGGGTTTTACGATCAATGCCGATATGATCGATCGCGCAGCACGCATCGCCATTCAGAAAAATAAATTGACTAAAGAACTCGGCGGAAACCTCGGAACAAAAGAATGTGGTGATTTTATTTGTGAAGTAATAAGAAACGGTAATTGATTTATGATAACATACGATGATGTTTTAGCCGCTTACAGGAAATTGGCGTCCGTGGTTCATCACACGCCTATCCTGATGTCCAATATTTTGAACGATCGTTCCGGAAATTCTCTTTTCTTTAAATGTGAAAATTTCCAGCGTGGCGGCTCATTTAAAATCCGTGGCGCTTACAATAAAATCAGTTCGCTGACTTTTGATCAGCTTCAGCGCGGCGTTGCAGCATTTTCTTCCGGTAATCACGCGCAGGGAGTTGCGCTGGCCGCAAAATTAATCGGAACTTCCGCCAAGATCGTCATGCCGACGGACTCACCTAAATCCAAAGTCGAAGGGACTCAGAACTACGGCGCCCAAATTGTATTTTACGACCGAATGAAAGAAGACCGTGAAGTTATCGGAAAAAAAATCGCTGAAGAGGAAAGCCGAACGCTCGTTGTTCCATTCAATGACGATTATATCCTTGCAGGGCAAGGGACGATCGGTATTGAAATATACGACCGTTTCAAAGACCTGGATTATGCGTTTTTTCCCGTTGGCGGCGGCGGTTTGATTTCCGGCAACGCAGTGTCACTCAAACATTTGATACCGCATATCCGCATCGTAGGCGTTGAAACGGAGACCGCTAACGATGCCTATCAGTCATTCCGTACCAATAAAATTGTCACGATCGCTCCTCCTAAAACGATAGCCGACGGAATGCGCACTTTGTCCCTCGGAACAAAAACCTTTGAGATCGTTAAAAACAAAGTCGATGATATCGTGCTTGTCAGCGATAAAGAAGTTGTAGCGGCTATGGAACTTATTTATTCAAGGCTAAAAATCATCGTTGAACCGACGGCAGCTGTACCACTCGCCGCGGTGTTGAAAAACGAAATGAATCTACGAAACAAAAAAATAGCGATTTTATTAAGCGGCGGCAATGTGGATATGGATACTTTTTTTGATTTTTTGAAGACGCAGGTTAATTAATTCTGAGATTTAAAAAATGCATAAAGACAATTTCCGAAAAATTCTTTACTCCGATCAGAAACCGAAGATACTCGTAGTCGGCGATATAATTTTGGACAAATACATTTGGGGTGCGGTCGATCGGATTTCACCCGAAGCGCCGGTGCAGGTTGTCAACGTTCAGCGTGAAAATATTGCGCTCGGCGGGGCGACGAATGTTGCTCACAATTTAGCCGTGATAGGCTGCGATGTGGTCATGCTCGGCGTGATCGGAGACGACGATCACGGTCGTTTATTGAAATTAGAACTTGCGGCGAAATCGGTTCGTCTTGATGGCGTTTTAATCGATCGTCAGCGGCCCACAACGACCAAGACCCGTGTTGTTGCAGGTAATCAGCAAGTGGTCCGCATCGATCACGAAGTTGCGGAAAATATTTCACAGGAAATTGAAAATCAAATATCCGGTTATCTTAAAAAACATATCGAAGAATTTGATCTTATTATCTTGTCCGATTACAAAAAAGGCGTTTTGACCGATAACATTATTCTCGATGTTTTAAATCTTGCCAAAAGCCATCATGTTAAAACTCTTGTGGATCCTAAACGCCAGGATTTTGCCATTTACTCCGGCGCGACCGTGATCAAACCTAATTTGAAGGAAGCAGAAATCGCCGCTCGGCGCAAATTGAAAACGAAGGACGACGCGATCGAAGCGATTAAGGAAATTCAGCAAAATTATAATGCCGAATCCGTCATTCTTACTCGTGGCAAAGACGGCATGATCGTTATCGACAAAGATTCCGTGGAAGTTATTCCGGTAACCGCCCGTGAAGTTTTTGACGTGACGGGTGCAGGCGATACCGTTATTGCCTATTTAGGGCTGTTGATTGCATCCGGTTATTCCTACGTGGAGGCGGCCAAAATCGCTAATGTGGCTGCGGGAATTGCCGTAAGCCGTGTGGGGACAACAACGGTCACCAAAGAAGAAGTCTACCACCAACTCGAAGAAATGACCAGTGGATCGAAAAAAATTCTTTCGCCCTGTGAAATTTCCTCTTTATTGCCGAGCGTACGGCACAACAAAAAAATCGTCTTTACCAACGGCTGTTTCGATATTCTGCACCGGGGGCACATCACCTATCTCAACCAGGCTAAAGCCTTGGGGGATATTCTGGTGGTCGGCCTGAACTCGGACGAGAGCGTCCGCCGCCTTAAAGGACCGCGCCGCCCGATCAACAGTGCGGAAGACCGGGCCCAGGTATTGGCCGCCCTCAGTTGTATTGATCTCATCGTTCCCTTCAGCGAGGATACACCCATCAACCTGATCTGGCAGGTCCGCCCTGATGTTTTTGTGAAGGGGGGCGATTACACCCTGGAAACACTGCCGGAAGCGCCGATTGTGGAGATGCTGGGCGGCGAGGTCGTGAT
>JABWBZ010000372.1 GCA_013359335.1 bacterium | reverse complement strand
AGATCATCCTGATGCTCGGCAGAAAACGAACTGCTGATTGCAGTGGAATTTCCGACACGAACTTCGATAGTACTATTGGTTGGTTTGGCTCGTTTATAAACTGAAAATGGCTGGAAATAAACATCGGGCGCGAAAGGATCGGTCGTTTTGACCGTGCCCATCGGCTTGACTCCCATCATGCGGTATTGATTGGCAATGTAGTTGGCGGTAATTTTCTGGCCACGCGTCGATGTTTCGCGCCCCTCAGTCAAATCGGAGGCGATGAAATACAAGTGCCCGGCTAAACGATCGGCGGTTATTGCGTTAAAATAATTAAAAAAAGACGAATCGGTTTTTTCCTGAGCGTCGACCGATAAAGCTGTACACACTGCCAAGAATAAGAATAATTTCATAACTATCCTCAAATTTGTGTTCAATAAATCAGATTTGCAGAACAATAATCAAAATCAAAGCGAATGTCTTGAACGATATTGCTCATTTTACTTTTAAAAAAAACGGCATCGGAATTTCATAGAACAAAAATATACTAATATTTTGAGAAGCGGTTTTGAAAAAGATCTTGTGGTGGGCTGTATTAAAAACGAACAGTTTGATAGAGTTTGTAAAAAATCACGGAGCCGGGGATCGATTGTTCGAATTCAATCAGTTCGCTTTCTTTTTCGCCGGAATAAACATGCGTGATAATAACAGTTTTGGGTTTGATCCATTGTTCGACTAAGTGTCGGTTGTCTGCATCATACATCATCCAGAGCGGCAGGATAGCGATATCAATTTTATCCTGTAGTAAATTTAACGATTCCAGAACATCGTTATCCGCATCCATATCCCCGACGTGAAGTATTTTTTTTCCGGCGATTTCGATAATGTAACCGATATTCTGAACTGCATGGTGACGCTGTTGATACGTGTGTGGAATATTCAGTGCGATGACCGGGTAAGAAAGTCCCGACAGCGTATCCCTGCCGGCGGGCTTTAATCCCGTTACTCGTTTCTGGATGGAAGAAAAATTTTTATATAACGCCATCGAATCGACAACCTGACGCGGAACAAAAGCGCGGGCGCCGGCGTGCTGTAAAAAACGGAGCGTCAGTAGTGGATCAAAATGATCCCGATGCCGGTGCGTAACAAACACCGATTGTACTTTATCGAAACGGCCTTGACGATTCAAAATCGAATCCACCAGCGTTTGCGGCGGATACATGTACAGGGCATCATAAAAACTATGTATTCCGTCAATGATCAGCGATTGTTTTCCGTCATCAATCACCACACCCATGTTGCCAAGATAGCTGATGGTTAACGTTTGTGATTGGACATCCGATGATGCTATCGATAGAAAACACGCAATGATAATGTAAAATTTCACAATGATAATCCTTAAGCTTAAAGTGGATGCGCATTCAACGCATACTATTCAAATTAGTTGCAACATAACAACTCCGGCCGGTGAGCGTATTGAATAGACTAACCAGCGGGTTGACGATCATATCTTCATCAGCCTTAAGCTTCCATCCATCGATCCTCCAATGACCTAGATAACAGTCAACAGATTCATCAATAATCCTGTTTCTTCAAAATAACCAATTGAACGCGCCATGTCTTGAATGATATTGGCTTTTGGGTGTAATTTCACTTGCCCCATTCTTATTATGAGCTTACTTTAAGCCATTATTGGCCTTGAAAAAAATCGCATTTCAGAATTTCTTTTTCTCCCGTAATTTGAAGCCGGATATTTTTTTTATCGGGTGTAAACACCAGGGCGAACGTAAAAAAGGCGCAACAATCTCTTTCAAAATTTACAAAATCCACCAGCCGGTTGGCTGTCTCGTTGGATGCATCGAAAATCCACTCGACGCCGTCTGGTAATTCATTAACGGCAGTGCTTTTTGACAGAAGTTCTTGTTTAATTTTCTTGCTGCGTTTAACCTGTTCAGCGCTGTTGAGTTTGCAAGCTACAATCGGTTTTTCTCCGGACGCCGTTTCATCCGAACAGCAGGGATCGTTGGCTGAAAAAATGTTTTTCAAAATCGGCGTGAAACATAATGCCGCTAAAATAATAATTCCTAAACTAGCTAAAACTATTTTCCAATTCATGACTTACTCCTTAGTTTATAAATCTTACGGTCCAATATAAGGGTTGGAGTATAGTCCAGAGTCAAGAGGTTTGTATATGTTGATTGGTGAAGTTGCAAAAAAAACCGGTTTTAGCCGTGACACGATTCGTTTTTATGAAAAAATCGGGGTGATCGGAAAAAATCTTCCACGTGGCGAAAACCGGTACCGGCAATACTGCGACTCCGACATCCTGCGCCTTCAACGGATCAAAAAAATCAAAGCGTACGGTTTCACGCTGGCGGAAATCAAAAAAATACTGGAAGCATGGGAGACGGATACAGTGACGTGTGATCATATGCTGAAAATAGCGCGCGAGAAAACACGGGAAATCGAAAAAAAATTAAAGAATT
>JABWBZ010000371.1 GCA_013359335.1 bacterium | reverse complement strand
CTGGACGACGTCAAATATTTTGTCAAACACGTCATCGGAGGCGTCATTCAGGCCATCGGCGATATTGAAATTCCGACGATCGCCGCCGTCAACGGTAGCGCGCTTGGCGGAGGATGTGAGTTGGCATTGGCGTGCGACTTTCGGATTCTGTCAGACGATGCGAAAATCGGTTTGCGTGAAACCGCGCTGGGCATCATTCCCGGCGCCGGCGGGACGCAACGCCTTCCGCGACTGATCGGTTATTCTAATGCGCTTCTGTGGATTTTAACGGCGCGGATATTCACGGCAAACGAAGCGCTTCACCATGGTGTGGCTACAATGGTGACGGTTAAGGATCAACTTCATGCAACGGCCAGGCAGCTTGCCGAAGAGATTATGGCCAATGCGCCGATCGCCGTACGTCAGGCCAAAAAAGCTGTACAGTTGGGCCTGAATACGTCCTTGCAAAACGGATTGGAAATTGAAAATGAATGCTACAATGCCGTGATTCCTACCAACGATCGCGTAGAGGCACTGAAAGCGTTTCAGGAAAAACGAAAACCGAAGTGGAGCAATTCTTGATAGAAGTTTGATCAAAGGGTGAAATTATTTTGAATACCTTCCATTCTCCTGAACCAACCGTTGTTTTATCCAAAGCTTTTACGACGCCATTTCAAAATGCGATCGCAACCGCGCGGACGTGTTATTCGTCGAAAGGCATTATCAAAGACAGCCAGATCAGCGACAAACATTTTCCGCTGGCGCAAAGTGTTTATCACGCCGGTCACCATACCGTTTTTTCGCACGCGTATTTTCAGTTCGAACTTTCCAATATCTCGCGCCAATTTATCTGGAGCTTTCTTCACAGCCATCCGTATTATAATTCCGAACAGGTAAGCCAGCGGTACGTTGAAATCAAGGCCGGAAATTTTGCCGTTCCGCCGCTGAACGGGGAGGCGCTGCAATTGTACCGTGATACGGTTGAATTTCAAATGGCGGCGTACGGAAAATTAAATACATTGCTCAAACCTGCGGCTGAGGATGCGTATTTTAAACGATTTCCAGCGCGTTTAAAAAATAAAGAAAAATATTCTAAAGACATTCAGAAAAAATGCCAGGAAATTGCACGCTATGTAATTCCGGTATCGGCTTTTGCCTACATGTATCACACGATCAGCGGGATCACGCTTCTACGTTATTATCGCCTATGCAATCAGTTCGATACGCCGCTCGAACAAAAGATCGTGATTGAAAAAATGGTGCAGGAACTACTTCGTTTCGATCCGTTGTATAAAGTCATTCTGGAAGAAGAAATGCCATTGGAAGAAACGCCTGAGCATAAATTATTCACTGAAAATCGCAGCCATTACGAGCAGTCGCCACGAAAATTATTTTTGGAAGAATTCGATCGTAGTTTGGATGGAAGAATTTCGAAGCTCGTTGATTACAAAGTTCATAACGAAGCCATTCTGGCTCAAAGCGCAAGAGAAGTTCTGGGATTGACGCAAAAAGAGATGAGCGACACCGAAGCCATTCGCAAAGTTTTGGATCCTTCACAAAATAAAATTTTCGGCGAGTCGTTGAACTTGTCGACTTTATCGAAGCTGTCGCGCACCATGTTTCATCCGCATTATACGTTCAGGAAAAAACTAAGTCATGCGGCCGATTCGCAAGATCAGCGACATCGTATGACGCCGGCTTCACGCCCGATTCTGATGGCGCATTTTTCGGATGAACCGGATTACATCACGCCGGCATTGGTCGAGTACGATCAGTCAGCCAAATCATATTATTCCGAAGTAATGGAAAAAACGTGGAATGCCATGCGGCGATTGAAGCAAATGAATGTTGCTGACGAATTCGTTATGTATCTCTTACCGAATGCGGTCGCCGTTCGTTTTACCGAGTCTTCCGATTTGCTGAATCTGCATCACAAAATGTCCATGCGATTGTGTTATCTTGCGCAGGAAGAAATCTGGCGCGCATCGGTGGATGAAGTGGAACAGATTCAGGCGATCAATCCGGAGATTGGAAAATTTTTGTTACCGCCGTGCGGGATCCGTCATTTGGCCGATATTAGGCCGTATTGTCCTGAAGGCGACCGGTTTTGCGGCGAACGCGTATGGACATTGAATATCAAAAATTATAATCGAATCATATAGAGGAGTACGAATGCATACGGCCAACGTTTTACAGTTACATGAATTGTATGAACCGCAGGTGAGTTTAGGTTTAGCGCTCGAACACGGATTGCTTGAAGATGAATACAAACGAATCGTCGACATTCTCGGGCGGACACCGACGTTTACCGAGCTTGGAATTTTCAGCGTGATGTGGAGCGAGCATTGCAGCTACAAAAATTCAATTGCTGTTTTAAAAACGCTGCCGAAACAAGGCAAACATGTTTTGAAAGGCGCTGGAGAAGAAAATGCCGGATTGATCGACATTGGCGACGGTTATGCGGTTGCCTTTAAAATCGAAAGCCATAATCATC
>JABWBZ010000072.1 GCA_013359335.1 bacterium | reverse complement strand
GACCACAACGACAAGCCATTGGGGATGCGGTAGATCACGACGTTTAAAAAGCTGCCGATGATCGAACCTAAACTGAAAAGTATGACGTACGGTGTTAACATGGTTTTTACGGGTTAATCGTTGGAACGCATGGTTTCCGCTTGCGCGAAAATCCGGCTGATGCCCATCGTAGCCTGAAATACGGCCACGTCGAAATTAACGTCTTTAACGCTCAGCAGCGTGATAATCATCGGCTGTCCATCCGCTTCGAATTTTTGAGAGACGGCTTTGAGATCGATATTAAAATAAACGGAACGGTCGTTGGATTTCGAGTCGATGTATTTCTGCAAATGCGCATAAAAGAAACGAACAAAGTCTGAATGATCGCCTGAAGAAGGATTGCCGACGTCGATGTCGCTGAGAGCGGCGACCGGAATCCCGTCGTCAGTGGTAAGAATAAGAGCAAACAAATCGAATTTCCGGATCAATTGCTGAAGGAATTTATCCAAAGCTTCGTTGGTGCTGGCATTGCGCGCATTACGGCGATCGAAAACGCCGGCAATTGCATGAATGTGTTCGCGCAGCTTGCGGCTGGCGCATTCGGGATTGGAATGAATGCAATAATTGGCGCGGCAAGCGATCAGCGGTTCGTTGCACATCTGGCGGCGATGATAATTTGCCGTCGGTTCCATACGGCTGGTGATGAATTCGCGCGTCATTTTCTGGTGCAGATTTGTTTCCGCATACGCCATCGCTTCGTCCCACAAAAACGCTTCCAATTCGATCAACTGGCTCGGAGTAAACGATTGAATCATCGTTTCTACCAGATTCCAGTCCTGGATATTGCGGCGGATTTTTTTCTTAATATCGCGCGACAATTCCTGCGCTTCTTTCTGACGGCTCGACGAATATTTTAAAATTGTAATCGGCACTTCGACCGGTTCGCCGCCAAAGCTTTCCTGGTTGACTTCCACAGTCAGCGTTGGATTTTTGAATGGATTCAACATGATAAGTTCACTCCTATTGCCGCTTAAATTCAACAGAGTCCCGATATTGAGTCGGGACTCTTGTTAAATTTGTTGATTGATTAACGGACGTGACCGCTCGTACCACACGTGACCAGTCCGGTTCCTGAAGAATAAGTATACGTACCGCCGGAAGGGCATGTCGGCGCCGCGCCGCTGGCGAATAAGGAATCCATACCGGCAAGATCAGCCGGGAAAGTCGCCGGACCGCCGTTCAAAGCGGTTTTGGCATAATACACGCTCGCCGCCGCTTCGATCGCGCCTTGATTCGATTTGCAGGCGCCCGCTTCGGCTTGATCCGTGAGGTCAAAGTATTTCGGAATCGCCACAGCGGCCAAAATACCGAGGATCACGATGACGGTTACCAATTCCATCAAGGTAAAACCGCTTTGATTTTTGAGAGCTTTCATTTTCTGTCTCCTTTTAAGGTGATTAAGGTGAATTATTATTGAGCATCATGCTCGGTGAAAATTTTCTCCTTGTTCGATGCCTGTTTATGACAATCTCCGTGCCGGAATACAAGCCCTTGATTTATTGAACTTAAAAGCTTGTGTTGCTCTTGGTTTTATGGAAAAAAACCCATATCTCTATGGAAGCGTTCCCATCCAAACATAGTTAGGAAGGACTTGACAATTTTTTTTCGATTTTATAATTTGCACCCGTTTTATTTATGTAAATCAGGAGACAATATGATTCGCGTTGAAAATCTTGTTAAAGATTACGGATCGCTACGCGCCGTTAACGGAATCAATTTTCAAGTCAATGACGGCGAAATTCTGGGATTTCTCGGGCCCAACGGCGCCGGCAAGTCGACGACTTTGAAAATGATGACCACGTATCTCGCGCCGACATCCGGCAACGTACAGGTCGACGACCTCAATATTCTTGAGCATTCGCTGGAAATCAGGCGGCTGATCGGATATTTGCCGGAACTCAATCCGTTGTACGTTGAAATGAATGTGTATGATTATTTACAATTTGTTGCTTCGGCAAGAGAGATCACCGGGCAGGCGTTTAAAAAACGTCTCGGCGAAGTCGTCGATATGTGCGGCTTGCGCGGCGTGATTCATAAGTACATTTCGGAACTTTCCAAAGGTTATCGCCAACGCGTCGGCCTGGCGCAGGCGATTTTTCATGACCCGAAGATTTTAATTCTGGACGAACCTTCCAGCGGCTTGGATCCGAATCAGATCGTTGAAATCCGGGAATTGATCAAAAGCCTTGGTAAGAAAAAAACTTTGATCATGTCGAGTCACATTCTGCAGGAAATAGAGTTGACGGCCGACCGGATGGTGATCATCAATAAAGGTGAAATCGTGGCGGATGGCACGACGGAAGAACTGATGCGGTCATTCAAAGGCAAAACTGTTTTGACGCTCGAAGTAAAAAATGCCCATGAAGCCGATGTCAACGGTATTGCAGAGGCGGTCAGGACCGTGAGCGTTGCAAAAATCATTAACCAGAATGGAACGCTGACGGCTCAATTGGAATATCCGAATACCATCGATCCGCGAAGCGAGATTTTTGATTATGCGGTAAGCCGGCGTTGGACGATCCTGGAGATGAGCCGTTATAGAGTAAGTCTTGAAGACGTTTTCCGTACTTTGACCGTTGAAGGAGGCATGCAGAATGGATAATATTAAATTGATTTATCGGAAAGAAATGGATGCATTTTTTAACAGCCCGGTCGCGTATATCGTGCTGCTCGTTTTCGCGCTCATTACATCGTGGTTTTTCACGAATACTTTTTTCCTGTCCAATCAATCGGATTTGCGAAGTTTATTCGATGTTGTTCCTTTGGTTTATTTGTTTTTTGTTCCGGCCATTACGATGGGATTAATTGCCCGAGAAAAGAACAGCGGAACGATGGAATTTCTGGCGACTTTACCGATGAAGGATTCGCAAATTGTAATTGGAAAATTTCTTGCGGCTGTGTCGCTGATCGGTGTCGGTTTGTTGTTTACAGGAATGCACTTCATCACGTTGTTGTTCGTCGGTACGGCGGTCGATATCGGTGCCATTATAAGCGGATACTTTGGGCTGTTGTTGGTTGGAAGCGTGTATACGGCCGTTGGCGTACTCGGAAGTTCCATCACGAATAATCAAATCACGGCGTTTATCCTGAGTTTTCTTCTGATTTTTATATTTTTCATCATGGAAAAAATTTTAGTATTTGTTCCGCAATTCATGGCCGCGGCGCTTCAATTTATCAGCGTCGATTATCATTTGAATAACATTTCACGCGGCGTTATCGATTCGCGGAATTTGATTTATTTCGGATCATTGATAATGTTTTTTCTGATCATGAGCACGCGGGTTTTAGAAATCAGAAAGTGGAGATAAGATGGAAATCAGCAATAAAAATCAATTCGTTAGATATTTTCTGTTAATCGCCGGCATACTGGTGGTTTTAAACATGGTTTCAAGAACTTTATTCTTCCGTTGGGACGCTACGGATTCCAAAATGTATTCGTTGTCGGATGCGAGCCGTGAGGTGATCCGAAAGCTGGATGATCAGCTCGTGGCCAAAGTTTATTTTTCCGGTAATATGCCCGGCGCCTACGCCAATTCGCGGCGATACCTGCAAGACTTGCTCGAGGAATACCAGGCGTTTTCAGACGGCCGCTTCCGATTTGAATTTCTCGATCCAGCCGAAGATACCAAGGCACAAGAGCAGGCGCGCAATTACAATATTCCTCCGGTGCAGTTGCAGGCGATCGAAAACGATAAAATGGAAATTAAAAATGTTTACATGGGTTTGGTTTTCCTCTATCACGACAAAAAAGAAACCATTCCGGTAATCCAAACAACACAAGGATTGGAATATAACCTGACGGCGACGATTAAGAAAATTACAGCAACCAACCTGAAAACGGTGGGCATCATTTCGGAAGAAAATGAAGAAATAACGACGCAAAATTTATCGCGTTTTCTCGAGCAATTGTACACGATCCAGCGAGTGAATTTGTCGGGGGACATTCCGTCCGAGATTCAGGCCATTATGATGAACGGCGTTTCAGATTCGCTTAAAAGCGACGAGCTGTATCATTTAGATCAATTCGTTATGCGTGGCGGGCAATTGTTTATCGCGCAAGGTTCGGTGAAAGATTTCCTCCAGCAGGGTTTCGCTACCGAAATACGTTCGAATGTTTTTTCGTGGCTCGAACATTACGGCGTTAAAATAGGGAAGGAATTACTGACGGATGCTCGATGCAGCCAGATTCAGATTCAAACCCAGCAAGGGCCGTTTGTTTTCAGAAATGCGATCGACTATCCGGTTTTTCCTTTGATTCAGAAATTTAATACGGATCATCTGATGACCAAAGGCTTGACGCAGGCGCGCGTATTTTTTGTAAGTGAATTGTCACAGACGGAAGGCGTTAAAACAACGTTCACGCCGCTGATGTTTACGTCCGACAAAACCGGCGTATTACCCGGGCCTTTTTTCCAGATTCAACCGAATCAAAATCCAATGATGCAGGCTTTTGCATTTCCGTCCAAATGCGTCGCCGGTTTGATCGAAGGAACGATGACCAGTTTTTTTGCCGGTGATTCGGTGTATTCACATAAATCCGGTTTTATTCCGGTTAACAATTCCGGACGGATTCTGATCATTACAGACAGTCAATTTTTCAACGATCGCCGCGGCGGCGGAGTCGAAGAAAATACCGAGTGGATTCTGAACGCGGTGGATTATCTTACCGGCGATCAGGAATTGATTGCGATCCGCGCGCGCGACGTCACGTTGCGGCCGCTGCAGGATGTGGGCGAAACGGCGCGGAAAACGTTGAAATGGATTAATATCATCTTGCCGGCCGTATTGATCGTACTGCTGGGATTATACCGGTGGAAACGTAACCGTAATCGCCGTAAATTATTGGAGGAATTGTATGCTTAAAAATATGAAATCAAATCCTTGGCTCCCGTATTTGATCGTATTCGGGATTTTGATTCTTTTGTTGGTTTACACGCAATTTCGCGAACAACAATACCAGGTCGTGATTGAGCCGATTTTTAAATTCAAGCCTGATGAAGTTACCGGCTTTAGTATTTCGAAAGACAACGTTTCAGTGACAATCGTTAAAAAAGACACGGCTTGGGTTTTTGCCGAGCCCGATACCGGTCAACCGGCAAAATATAAAATTGAACAATTTTTCAAAGACGTTCTGAAAGGCGAGCGCGAAGGATCCGTTACCGATGACACGTCGCGTTATGCGAAACTCGGCGTACATGAAACGTCGGCTACTAAATTGGTGATTCGCCATGAACAAAAAGATTTGGCAATCGTTTTTGCTGGCCGGTCGCAGACGGATTACAATCAGGAATATCTGCGTTATGCCGATGATCTTAGAGTTTATCCTTCGCGTCAAAAATTGGTTAATAAACTGGGAGCGGTAGCAAGTTGGTGGAGGTGAAAATTCATTCTTTCAGATGAAGGGCATTCCAATAAAATTGCGTCACGCCTTTTTCAGTTCCGAACCAAACGTAATCGCCGTCGATTAAAATGCTTTTGACAATATCGGCCGCCAATCCGTCCTGTGAACTGTAATAAATCCATTTCCGTTTATTCTTTACAAATCGGAGAATGCCGGAATTAGTCGCAATCCAGAGATTGCGATCGTCGCAAGCGGCATCATTGATGCCCGATTCGATAAAATCCGGATTCAAAGGTATGGATTCCCATTGTTTGGATTTTTTGCCGTAGCGAACGATGTTTTTCTGCGAGGCAAAATAAATGGCCGAGTCGTCTTCGGCGATGCCGCGCACATATTGGCGTAGATACGTTGTCGCGCCGGCGCTGAATCCATAAGCATCATAATGATACCAGCGTTTTTCATTTTGATCGATGGCGTAAATACCGTTGTCCGTCCCGAGCCACAGAACGTTATCGCTGATTAATATTTTAAAAACCGCTAGGTTCCGGAGTTCCGGGATATCTACACGCTGAATCACATAATCTTTATCGACGATAGACGCAAAATTCAAACCCTCTTCCGATCCGATGAAGAGGCGGTTGTCTTGTTTAGCCAGGGCGTAAATATGGGGATGAAAAAGCCCGCTATACGCGCCGAATGTACTCCAATAATCCATGGATTTTGATTTCCGGATCAATCCTTCTTCCGTCCCGATCCACACGTTATGCGAGTCAATCAATAGTGCCGTAACTTTGTCCGCTTTCAAACCGCGTTGAAATCCCGATTCGTAATAGGTGAATTGATCCGTTTCCTGATTCCATTCCGTAATGGCCGAGTATTCGTTGAATAAAGAGTTTTGAATCAACGGCTGCGCATATCCGCCGAACCACATCGCGGCATTATCAAAAGCCATGGCGGTGACGTCTTCCATCGCCAGTCCGTATTTCAAGGGTTCCGCGAGGTTAGATACGCTGTTGGCAAACCACGCGCCTGCGCCATAACTTCCGATCCAGATATTGCCGAATGGATCGAACGCGTAACACGATAGTGGAAATTTGCGAAATTCTCGGTCGACAAAATTCAATTCGGAGCTGTAGAATTGATAACCGCTTTCCGAGTTGGTGAAGATATTGGGTAAACGGTCGATGAGTTGCGATGCATTGCCAAACCATCGAATGCCGTTTTGCGGTGGAGTTCCGCGCGTAACGTTCAAAATCGTTCCGTTGGTCGTATAAAATGTTTTTGCTGTCTGAAGCCACGCATTGCTCTGATCAAAGCCGATCGACAAAATGGTTTCATTCGGATCGATTCCAATCTGAGCGTACGTAGCGGCTGTAAATTGCTGAGAGTAGGGGTTGTAGAACTGTAAACCGCTTTTGGTGGCGATCCAGACGTAGTCCGTTCTCTGATCGTACCCTACGCGATAGACCACGTTATCCAGCATGCCGTTGCTCGTCGTCAGCGGATATTCCCATTGTTTCTTGACATAATCGTAACGCAAAACGCCGCCTTCAGTGCCGATGTAAGCTTTGTTATGGCTGACGGCGATCGACGTAACAAAACGGTTTCCCGAAAACGTAATCCAATCTCCGGGGCGATAGTTTTGTTGATAGAATACCTGGCCGGCATCTTGTTTAACCTGGCCATCGACGTTGTGGCCGGCCGTCATGGCAATTAAAAAAATAATAAAGTAGTTTTTCAATGCACGATATCCTCAACGCGCTTCTGGGCATCGTTCAATGCTTGCCGCGCGGTTTTGTTGCGATACATCGCCTGCTCAACCTCTTCCTCTAAAATCCGTTCGATAACCGTCCATTTCGGATGCAGAGGTGACGGCTTGGAAATGAGCATTTGCTGATACAAAATTTTTTCGAAGGGCGCGTTTTGAAAATAATCATCATCAATGCCGTCTTTTGCCGCAGGCGTCGTTACTTTGGATAACGTCGACAGCGGCAGCACGTTGTCTTTTCGCATCAGAAACCGGATAAATCGGATGGCCGCTTCAGCGTTTTCGGATTGGGTGTTAACGGCTAAAAATTCGCCGCCCAGAAATGAATAGCCTGGAATTTCCGATTGAAGCGAAGTTTTGGGCATTGGCAGAACGGTATAATTTAAGCCGGGGTTTTGATCTGTGATTTTTTTGATCAACCATCCTCCCGAAATGACGCAACCGATTTTGCCCTGCGTAAAATAATCGTCGAGATTTTTCTGGCTTTCGAGTAATCCTAATTCGCACAATTTCAGATAAAATTCGAGAGCATGAACGTTGCGCTCATCATTGAGTGATGCTGATTTTCCGTTTTGCAAAATAATATCGCCGCCATTGCTCCAGAAAAACGGTAAGATTTTTTTGTATAACTGATGCGGCTCGCGTTTGGTATTGCCAAATCCGTAAATTCCCGATTCAGGTTTATGAGCGGCTTTAACGGCCGCGAGCCACTGGTTCCAATCGTTAATCGGCTGTTGAATGTGATCGTTATTAATGAAAATTACCCGCGAACCCAGCATCCATGGAAACGCATAAATCTGACTGTCTACCGTCGCCATTTCCCATCCCCAAAAAAGATCGTGGATGGAATCGGTTTGAGGAGTAATATTTTTGATGACACCGCCGGCTATAAATTCATAGATCCAGTCCGAACCGAGTTCGACGACGTCGGGCGCACGATTGGCGGCGAAAGCAGCCGTAATTTTATCATGCCCGGTTTGCCAGGTCAGTTCCGTCATCTGAATTTTGATGCCGGGATTTTCCAGTTCGAATTTTCTGATGAGGTCCTGAATAACCGGCTTCTGGTAAGGTTCCGCCCAAAATTGCCACCATGTGACCGTGACAATATTGTCCTGGGTTTTGGTGCAGGCAACACATGTTAAAATGAAGATCAAAATGACGGCGCGTTTCATCAGAAATTTTCAATAGTTTGTGCTACACGAAAGCACATAGCTTCTTCAAAATCTTTGGCAATAATCTGAATGCCGATCGGAAGGTTGTTAGAATTTTTTCCACAAGGCACGCTGAGAGACGGATTTCCGGCAATATTGATGTTGACTGTATATACATCGGAGAGGTACATCGATAAAGGATCATCCGTTTTTTCCCCGAGCTTAAAAGCAACGGTGGGCGAGGTAGGCGCAACGATACAATCGACTTTGGAAAACGCATCGACAAAATCTTTTTTGATCAGAGTGCGGACTTTTTGCGCCTTTTTGTAATAGGCGTCGTAATAGCCTGCGCTGAGAACGTACGTACCGAGCATGATTCGGCGTTTAACTTCAGGGCCAAAGCCTTCGCTGCGGCTTTTGACAAAGACGTCATTGATCGTTTTGGAATCGGCCGATCGGTGCGTATAGCGCACGCCGTCATAACGTGCCAGGTTTGAGGAGGCTTCGGCCGTGACCAAAATGTAATAAGTCGCAATTCCGTATTCCGTGTGCGGCAGGGAAATCTCAACCGGTTCGGCGCCGGCGCTGACCAAACGTTTGATGGTTTGCTGCACGGCTTCTTCAACTTCTTTTTGAATGCCTTGGCCGAAATATTCTTTGGGAATTCCGATTTTTAATCCTTTGACGTTTTTTTTTATTTCAGAAAAATAATCGGCAACGGGAATGTTGGCTGTGGTTGTGTCGTGAGCGTCGAGTCCGGAAATAACTGAAGCTATCAGCGCCGTATCGGCAACGTTATTGCCAATCGGGCCGATCTGATCGAAGGATGATGCAAACGCGCTGAGTCCGTACCGCGACACGCGTCCGTAAGTCGGCTTTAATCCTACGACGCCGCAAAATGAGGCAGGAAGACGCACTGAACCGCCGGTTTCGGAACCCAGCGCTGTCGTTGCCAGTCCGGCAGCAACCGCTACGGCGCTTCCGCCACTTGAACCTCCTGGTACTCGCGTCGGATCGATCGGATTCAACGCCGGTCCGTAGGCCGAATTCTCATTCGACGAGCCCATAGCGAACTCATCTAAATTGGTTTTCCCAATAATGATTGCATCGTCATTTTCCAATCGTTCGATGACCGTAGCATTATACGGCGAGATATAATTTTCCAAAATCTTCGACCCGCTGGTGCTGCGTTCGTCTTTGACGACAATCGCATCTTTCACGGCGACAATCATTCCGGCTAAGCGTCCGGCCTTTCCCGATTTGAATCTGGCATCAATGGCGTCGGCTCGCTTTAATAGTTTTTCACGATCAAAAACGGTAATGAATGCATTAAGTTTTTTTTGGGATTCGATAGTGGATAAATAATTTTCGACAATGGTGCGGCAAGTCGAACGGCCGTGTTCCAAGTTGTTCCGGATTTCAGAATACGTTAGGTTCATGCTGTGGAGTGATGGTTAGATTATAAAAAAAATCCCGATAAAATCGGGATTGGATGCAAAAATTTGCGATAGGAGACGATGGAAATTTATTTCTTTTCGGAAGTTTCGTTAATCCCTTTTTTGATTTCTTCCTCCGTTGAGTTCATCGCGCGTTTGAATTCCCTGATACCTTTACCGAGTCCTTGGGCAAATTCCGGGATTTTTTTGGCTCCGAATAGAACTAAAATAGCGATACAAATAATGATAATTTCAGGCATTCCTAAATTCATGAATAACACCTCCATTAGGCGTAAATAAACAAATTAACTAACGCTGGAAAGTAGGGTATCGATGACTAAAATGCAAGAAAATAAAAAGACTTTCTGCTTTTGTTACAGAAAGCCAAGAGCTGGAATGCAGGGATTCGAACCCCGATTAATGGATCCAGAGTCCACTGTCCTACCATTGGACGACATTCCAGTTTGATACGCGCTAACTTACAAACAGCGGTGTAAAAAAGCAATACGAAATTATTTGGAACACCTTTGCGATTCGTATGTTTGAAGCGAGTTTTTATTGTCGGAATCTCTGCGAGAACATGGCTATATAATTATTTCCAAACTGTTTCTTCAACTTCCATCGTATCGAGATAAACTTTCTCGACTACAACATTTTCGAGCGGACGGTCGCGCGCATCTTTCGCTACCGCGGCGATCTGATCAACGACGTCTAAACCCATCACGGCCTCTCCAAAAACCGTGTATTCATTATCTAAAAAAGGCGTTCCACCTAATGTCGCGTACGTATCTATTTGTTCCTGAGTTAATGAAAAATTAGGTTTCTGCCTTCGCATGCTCATTTCAAGCTGCTTCAATTGATCCAGCGATATCGGTCCGTTTTGTACGATATAAAATTGGCTGCCGCTGGAAGCTTTGGCGGGATTGACCTGATCGCCTTGCCGTGCAGCCGCCAGGGCGCCGCGTTTATGATAACGTTTGATTTCAGCCGGAACAGTATAACCCGGGCCGCCCATACCGTCGTTCATCGGATCGTTGTCTTTGGAATTCGGATCGCCGCTCTGAATCATAAAATTCTGGATCACGCGGTGAAAAGTTGTGCCATTATAAAAACCGGATTGGATCAGTTTCTTGAAATTCGCCACGTGTTGCGGCGCATCTTGCTCGTATAAACTGAGAACGATTTTGCCGAATTTGGTTTCGATTACGGCCACTTCTTTGGTCGATTTAATTTTAACCATTTGTTTTTTGGGAGCATCTTGAGGTAAAGTTTCAGCTTTCTTTTCCTGAGAACAACTGTTCATACTGCCCAAGACGAGAAGGCATGAAATGCTCATCCACATGAATGACAGGCGAAAAATTGACTTGAACAAGGAGACCTCCTTTGCTATGTTTCGTGTGATTAACCGTCCAATATAATCGCTTCGAATGAAAATTACCAACGCATTTTCATTTTTGATTTTTACGTGCGCCACTCTTTTTTCGCAAAATCAGCCGCATTTACAGTGGATCGAATCGTTTCCGATTGCACCGGAACTGACGCCTCCAGTTAAAAACGCCCAATCGTTGACGATCGGTTTTTCCGGTGAGCTGTATATTGCTGATACCGGCAATCACAGGCTTATCAAATTAAATTCAAAAGGGGAATACCTTCAACATATTGGCGGATTCGGATGGAAGGCCAATCAATTCGACACCCCGGTGGACATTGTCACAGCCGATGGGCTCAATCTCTACGTGGCCGATTATAATAACCAACGCATTCAACGTTACGGAAAAAATTTCGAATTTATTTCGTCCTTAGGCGATTCCAAAATTGACCGGTTATCGTCAGATCAAACCGGTAAAACTGCGGTTCAGATCAGCTATCCATCCGGAGTGGCGGTCACGTCTTTGGGCGATCTTTTTTTTACAGAAAGCGAAAAAGGCACGGTTTATAAAATCAATCGTTTCGGGAATGTCGATGCAGTCTTCGGCGGATTTACAAGTTCAACAGGCGGTCTGCATAAACCGTCCAAGCTTTGTGCTACAAAAAAACGCGTATATGTCGCCGATGAAATCAAGATTGTCGTATATGATTATTTCGGTAATTACCTTCAGACAGTAGGGGAAGGTTTTCTGAAAAAAATTACGGATGTTACGGTCAGTGTCGACAACCGGATTTACATATCTGACAGCGAACGCAAAACAATTTTAATATTCGATGAAAAAGGCGAATGGATTTCATCGCCGATGAATGTTGAATTTCAATCTCCCGCAGCCGTTGAAATTTGGAATGAAAAATTATTTGTTCTCGACGGAAAAACATCGACGATTCATATTTTTAAAATTAACGGGAAATCGGAATAAATGAGTCGGCTTTGCTCGTGTTTCCTGTGGCTACTCATTGGAAATGTTACGCTGGTATCGGCGCAAAATCCGGCTCATCAATTTTCCATTGATTCTTCTGCTTATTTCTTTCCGAAAATTTCATCACCTCATTCCCTCAATCTGTTCAAAAAAGAATACCGTTTTGTCGGACGCGGCAGCGACGTGAGTTATTTTCTTCCTGATTCGATGATCATTCTCGGAAGTGAAGAAATACACGCGGGAATGTTGTTATTGCGGCGCCATGACGATTACCGGATCGATTATAAAACCGGAGAATTAAAATTTAATTTTGAATTGTCGGTTGATATTGAAATTCGTGTGATTTATCGAATATTTCCATTTGGTATTCCGAAATCGGTTTTTCATCGCGAATTGATTACGCGCTCGTTTTATGACGATAGCCTTAAAACAAACATTCAAAAAAATATTATTACCGTTCATGAGACGTCCGGGAATCTTTTTGAAACGTCACAATTACGCGGCTCCGGAAGCATTACGCGCGGATTCAGCGTCGGCTCCAATCAGGACTTTACGTTGAATTCAGGTCTTAATATTCAAATAACCGGCAACATCAGCGATGATGTGACGTTAGAAGCGTCGTTGACCGATGAAAATTTACCGATTCAGCCCGAGGGGAATACGGAGAATTTACAGGAAATCGATAAAGTATTTGTCGAAGTGAAGAAAGCAGATCGGTATGTTGCGACATTTGGCGATTTCAACGTGAACTATTCCGGCACGCAATTCGGTAATTATTCAAGGCAGGTTCAGGGTGTGCGCGCGTCGGGCAAAACCGACCGCTGGTTTGCCGACGCGGCATTGGCAACCTCAAAAGGCAAGTACGCGACCAATACGTTGGATATCCAGGAAGGCGTGCAGGGGCCGTACGAACTTATCGGGCGCAGCGGCGAACGTAATATTTTGATTATCGCCGGCACGGAAAAAGTCTGGCTCAACGGTGTGCTGCTCGTTCGCGGCGAGGACAACGATTACGTCATCGATTACAGCGCCGGACAAATAACGTTTACACGCAAACGTTTGATGGTATCCGAATCGCGTGTCGTCGTCGATTTTGAATATGCCGACGATGTGTTTCGGAGGAATACTTTATCGCTTCGGGCCGGCGCCAACTGGTTCGATAATAAAATTGCCTTTCGAAGTCTTTTTATCAATGAATATGATGACAAAAATAATCCGATCAATTTGTCGCTGTCGGAGTCTACGCTGGATTCATTGTCAAGGATTGACGATGACAGTCTCGGACAACTGAATAATTCGATTTTGGTCGACGGAGCCACGCGTGCGGATATCGGTAAAGGCGCTTATAAAAAAGCATTCGCCGCCGCCAGCGCAGAAAGTATTTTTGTTTACGTCGGGCGGGACAGCAGCGGAGATTATAACGTCCGCTTCACGGATTTCGGCAACGGAAACGGCGCGTATATCAGAGGAACCATTCTTGGTGAATTTGTTTACGTTGGACAGGGGAATGGTAATTATCTACCGTTGGTGCCGCTGCCGTTACCCACGCAGACGCAAGTAGGCGTGTTTAATCTCGACGTGCGTCCTGCA
>JABWBZ010000071.1 GCA_013359335.1 bacterium | reverse complement strand
AAGTGTAATTTTACCATACCGGGTCATACTTTTGAACTGACAAAAATGATTGCTTTTCTTTAAATGGTAAATTATATTTACTTTACGGAAATTACTTGGTTTGATACGATTTTAGGTATCCCTATTTATTATCTACTTATCTTCAAAGGCGTAACATGAAATCGAAATATGATGTGGTGGTCATTGGCGCCGGTTGTATCGGGGCTAGCGTGGCGGCTCATTTGGGTGAATTGGGTTGTAATAATGTTCTGGTTTTAGAAAAAGAAAAAATGATCGGTACGGGATCAACCGCGAAATGTGCGGGCGGCGTGCGGGCTCAATTTTCTACTCCGGTCAATATTCACATGAGTCATTACAGCATTCAGGAATTTGAAAAATTAGACAAAGAATTCGGCATTCAATTCGTTCAATGCGGTTATTTATTCGTCGTAAAAACGGAAGAACAAAAAAACCGCTACCTCAAAAATATGGAAATGCAAAAGAGTTACGGCGTCGACGTTAGGTTTGTTACCAAAGATGAAATTGCCAAACTGGCGCCAAATTACGGATTGGATAATGTGCTGGGAGGCACGTTCGGCCCAAAAGACGGATTGATCGATCCATACATGCTCGTCGATTGTTATTTTAAAAAATCACGTAAAATGAATATTGAATTCGAAACTGAAGCGCCCTGCACTGGTTTTAAATCATCGGACGGCAAAGTCACGCATGTTGTGACGCCTAAAGGTGAAATTGCTTGCGATTACGTCGTCAATGCCGCGGGACCGTTTGCGCAAACGATCGGCAATATGCTGGATCTGAAAATTCCGATCGAGCCGTTGAGGCGAATGATTACCACGACCGGCGATCTGGATTTTATTACAGATAAATTTCCCATGGTCGTCGACGTGACGTCGGGTATGTATATGCACAAAGAGGGCAACGGGCTTTTGATCGGCCTGGCCAATAGTGACGAAAAGCCCGGCTTTGACGAGAGCATCGATAATAATTTTCTAGATACCATGCTGATGACGGCTCTCGAAGTGATGCCCTATTTGGAAAATGCTGAAATTAAAACCAAATATCCCGGCACATGGGCCGGCTTGTATGAAACGACGCCGGACCATCACAGTATTCTTGGCCAAGTGCCGCCTTATAAAAACTTTTTACTGGCGGGCGGATTCAGCGGTCACGGCCTCATGCACGCACCCGCCGCCGGCCGTGCGATCGCAGAGCTCGTGGTAAAAGGAAAGTGTGAATTCATGGACATTCATCCTCTGCGGTTCGCGCGATTTGCGGAAAACGATCTGGTTCACGAAAAAAACGTGATCTGAAAAATGCTTCACCGGACAGAAAATTCTGAATGGTGTTCGATCACAACCTTGCACGTAAACACTTGACCCAACATAAGGACATAGCACACTATGTTTAAAAAAATCGAACGCATCGTCAAGCAGTCGAAGACGTTCGTCCTCACCACCCACGTCAATCCGGATGGCGACGGCCTTGGCAGTGAAATCGGCCTGGCGACGTTTTTGAAAATGAAAAATAAAAAAGTCCGCATCATCAATACCAGCGACATTCCCAAACAATATCAATTTCTCAATTCCGGAAAAGAAATCGAAACATATAACGCGGCACGGCATGACCGATTTATTCGTGAAGCCGACGTGATATTCGTCCTGGATATTAGCGTGTCCAAACGGCTTGACCGGATGCAACAAGTGGTGATGGAATCGCCCGCCAAACGTATTTGCATCGATCATCATCTCGACAACGATGGTCTCGGCCATTACAATTGCGTCGACGAAAAATCGCCGGCCACTGCTGAATTGATCTACAACTTTATTAAATATTTCAAAGGTAAACCAAATCTCAAAATAGCTCAAGCGCTTTACACCTCGCTCATCACGGACACGGGTGGTTTCCGTTTTAATGCTACGCGCCCGACTACGCATCTGATTGCGGCAGAACTGTTGAAACTCGGCGTCAAGCCGAACGACATCTATTCCAATGTATTCGAGCAAGGCAATGCCAATGTGATGAAATTGCTCGGCCGTATGCTGGAACGGCTTAAACCGAAAAACGACGGCGAAATGAATTGGACTTATCTTGATGAACAGGATTTCCGCGAAACGGGTACGCATCGCAGCGACACGGAAGGTTTTGTCGATTACACATTGAAGCTCGAAGGCTCGATGATGGGCGTGTTTTTTTATGAAACGCCCGAGGGGCATACGAAAATCAGCCTTCGTTCCAAAGGTAAAGTCGATGTTCAGAAATTTGCCCGTCAATTCGGCGGCGGCGGACACATGCACGCTTCAGGCATTACTCTGAAAACCCCGTTTCAATCAACGATGAACGACATGACCGCCAAACTGACCGATTATTATCATAAAAATTATTCAAAGAAATCGAAAAAGGTTGCCTGACAGCCGAACATAAAGGATTGCCCGACATGAACATTTCCGCAAAATATTCCAACCTGAAACATTGGAAAACCGAGTGCACGGCGGTTTTTCTTCCGAAAAATTACGATCAACCGACATGGCTGTCCGAACTGCAGGAAATTTTCGGCAACACGATCGATAAGCTCGTTAAAAGCAAAGAATTCGGATGTGAAGAAGAGGCGTCAGTTCTTTTATTCGGCAATGCCAAAACCAACAGCAAGCGTATTGTGCTTGTCGGGCTCGGCGAGATCAAAAATTTTGAATGGGATACTTTGCGTAAAGCAGCAGCCAAAGCAATCAAAACGGTACAGCTAGCCGGAATTGAAAAATGTGCGTTTGCTTTTCCCGGGTTTTTGGTCAAAGAAAATTTCGCTGAAGAGCGTGTTGCGCAATGTCTGGTCGAAGGAGCGATGCTGGCGAGCTATTATTATGAACACTATCAAACCGACAAAACGGCCAAAAAAACTGCCGTTGAAGAATTAACACTGGTAACGGAATCGTCGCCGCGTGACGCCGTGCATGACGGCATTGAAACGGCTCGAATCGTTTGTGAGGCGGTCAATTTTGCGCGCGATCTGGGCAATGCACCCGGCAATGAATTGCCGCCGCGAGAACTTGCGGATCGCGCCGCTTCCATGTGCCGCCGCCACAAAATCAAATGCAGCATTTTCAACGAAACGAAAATCAAATCGCTGAAGATGAACGGCATTCTTGCCGTCGCTCAAGGCAGCAGCGAGCCGCCCAGATTGATTGTAATGGAATACCGGCCTGCCAAGGCTAAAAATCATCGCCCGATCGTTCTCGTGGGCAAAGGATTGACATTCGATAGCGGCGGCATTTCGATCAAACCCGCGGCCGACATGGACAGAATGAAATTCGACATGTGCGGCGGCGCAGCGGTTATCGGGATTATGCAAGCCGTCGCCGATCTGAAATTGCCGGTATATCTCGTTGGCATTGTTCCCTCCTCGGAAAACCTTACCGGCAGCAAGGCCTATAAACCCGGCGACGTTTTAACCATGTATTCCGGCAAAACCGTAGAAATTCTCAATACCGATGCGGAAGGGCGGTTGATCCTCGCCGATGCATTGGCGTATGCTCAAAAATACAAACCTGAAACGATCATCGATTATGCCACGCTCACCGGCCATGTCGTGATCGCGCTCGGTATGCATGGTGCGGGCATGATGGGTACCGACGAAGGCATGAAACAACGTTTAATGATGGCGTCACAATTTACTTCGGAAAAAATTTGGGAATTACCGCTCTGGAAAGAATACGACCGCCAGATTAAAAGTCATATTGCCGATATTAAAAATGTCGGCGGGCGTCCGGCCGGTGCGATAACGGCGGCGGCTTTTCTGAAACATTTTGTCGGCGACTATCCGTGGGTTCACCTCGACATCGCCGGTACGGCTAATACGGAAGAAGAAACCGCCTACACCGGAAAAATCTCGGCTACAGGTTTCGGCATCCGCCTTACCGTCGAAGCATTGCAGCGATTGGTAACGAATAATGACTAATGAATAAGCGAGTTAAAAACATCTATTACTCATCGATCACGGTTATTCATTTCTATTAGAGCCGATAAGTATTTCAGGCTAAGTCCATCTATTTCTATCAAATTAAAACGGAGTTATTATGAAATTTCGTTTATGTGTTTTAGTGTGTTTGTTCCAAACAGCTTTTGCGCAAGAACCTATTTCCTATTCGGTTTCATTTGATAATGCCGAACATCATGAAGCCAATATTTCCGTGACATTTTCGAATATCGGTAAAGAGCCGCTTGAACTATATATGAGCCGTTCATCCCCCGGCCGGTATGCGCTGCATGAATTTGTCAAAAACATTTATGACGTCAAAGCGACAGATGCCAAAGATAAACCGCTTGTCTTGACGCAACCGGATCCTTATTCCTGGCGAATTGAAAAACATGATGGAACTGTAACTATCAATTACACACTTTTCGGCGATTATTGTGACGGCACTTATTCGGCCATCGATCCAACTCACGCGCATTTGAATATTCCTGCAACTTTTATATGGGCCAAAGGAATGGATCAGCGTCCGATCCGGGTACAATTCAAAATTCCAAAACATTGGAAAATCGCCACACAATTGAAGCCGACTGAAAACCCAGTTGTTTTCACGGCTTCGGATTTTCAATACTTCATGGACAGCCCTGTCGAAATCAGCGATTTTGATTGGTATGAATGGAAAGTTCCTTATAAAGATCGTTCACAGACTATTCGTATGTCTTTACACCACTCCGACAGAAAAGATGAATCCCAAGCATTTTTTGAAGTCGTCAAAGCCATCGTGCTTGAGGCTAAGGCTGTGTTTTTGGAATTTCCCCAGTATGATAACGGCACGTACACTTTTCTCGCCGATTATTTGCCGTATGCACGCCGCGACGGAATGGAACACCGCAATTCGACCGTCATTACCCATCATCATTCACTCCAAACCGGTTTGATCGACATTGCCGGTTCTGTTTCACATGAATTCTTTCATTGCTGGAATGTGGAGCGTATTCGCCCAAAATCGCTCGAGCCGTTTGATTTTATGCGCGCCAATATGTCCGGTGAATTATGGTTCGCCGAAGGCTTTACGAGTTATTATGACGCATTGATTTTAAAACGAGCGGCCATCACGAGCCTTGATCAGTACGCGAAAAATATGAGTAAAGATCTTTCATTTTTTCTCGGTTCGCCCGGACGCCGCTATTTCAGCGCCGTCGACATGAGCCGGCAAGCTCCGTTTGCCGATGCCGCGACGTCCAACGATCCGCAGAATAAATCCAATACGTTCATTTCTTATTATAATTTCGGCGCCATGTTGGGACTGGCGCTCGATCTCTCCATCAGAGAAAAATTTCCGAACCTGACATTAGACGATCTCATGCGTGAGATGTGGGACGCGCATGGAAGAAATGAACTCCCCTACACCAACGACGACGTCAAAGCGGCGCTCGCAAAAACGACGCATGATAAAAAATTTGCCGATACATTTTTTGAAAAATATATTTTCGGACGCGAAACGCCGGGCTTTAAAAAATTACTGGCACAAGCAGGTTTATTGTTACGGAAATCCAAACCCGGTAAGCCGTCGCTCGGCACGATGGATTGGAAAATTTCAGAAAATTCAATCGAATTGCAAAAGCCTTCTATTATCGGTAGTCCGCTATACAAAGCCGGTTTAGATCGAGGTGATAAAATCTTTACCATAAACGGAGAGGGCATTGCAGAAATAAACCAATTGGATACCATTCTCTCGCATTATTACATAGGCGATACGTTAACCGTCGAATATGAGCAGCGAACGAAACGCAAAACGGCTAAATTGATTTTGGCAGAAGATACGGAATGGGAAGTCGTAACGTTCGAAAAGGCCGGAGAACCGATTACATCCGATATTGAAAATTTCAGAAAAAACTGGCTGACATCGCGCTCGTCAGAGCCATTACCCGTTCTGAAAAAATATTGCCCGGAATGCAAACGTTTATTTGATTTCGAATTGGAATTTTGCGGGTTTGATGGATCGGAACTGAAATTAATACCGTAGCACACGGATGACGCGGGTGACAGAAAAACACGGATTTTTTCTGGTTTCAAATACCAATACCGTTTCCTCCGTTCATCTGGTGCCATGTTTTCCCTTGTTTTTCAATACCCGATTGCCTATCTTCGCCGTAACTATTTGATTCTACACGGTGTAGGAATTTCTTTAAATTCGATTTATTGGAATTTTTTTAGATAGATAACTAATCGTAAAAAACTTTTTAACGTTCGAATTAGGCAGAAATTTTAGAGAACTCTCGGTTGTAAGGCCATAAACCAACATTAGGCCTTACTTTACGCACCCGGCTGAGTCCGGGGCACATTATACAAATTGTTCTTTGCAAAAATCCGGATGATGCTGATGAAATTCATCCGTTTCGTTCTGCCCTATTCGTCCTGAATAGGATGACTGCATGAAGAAGGAAATTATTATCAATTCCACGGCGGCGGAAGCCCGGATCGCCATCGTGGAAGACGAGCGGCTGGTTGAAATCTTTGTCGAGCGCCCCGAAAAAGAGCGCATGGTGGGCGATATTTACAAAGGCCGTGTCGCCAAAGTCCTCCCGGGAATGAAAGCCGCTTTTGTCAATGTAGGAATGAAACAAGATTCCTTCCTACACTTCTCCGATATCGGCGACAATACCCACGAATATGCCGCACTGGCCGATGACGACGAAAGCGACGAATTTGAGCAAGCGCCCGCCAAACAAACGGCTCATCAAAAAGTCATTCATAATCACGACAGCCACGGACGCTTCCTGCGCACCGGCCAGGAAATACTCGTCCAGATCATCAAAGAGCCTATCTACAATAAAGGAGCGCGCGTCACTTCTGAAATTTCCATTCCGGGACGTTTTACCGTACTGATTCCCAACGATCCTACCGAAATGATCGGCATTTCACGTAAAATTATTAATGTGCCCGAGCGAAAACGCCTGAAAAAACTCACGCGTGAAATCAAACCGCCCGGTTTCGGCGTGATCGTGCGCACTAACGCCGAAGGCAAAGACGAAGAAGTATTGAATAATGATATCCGCAATTGCCTCAACACGTGGTACGAAATCGACCGCAAAGCTAAAAGCGTTCCAGCGCCCAGTTTAGTTTACAAAGACATGGAAATGGTCTCCAGCGTCATCCGCGACCTTTTTTCCAACGACGTTACGCGAGTCATGATTGACGACAAAAATTTACACCGCTCGATTTATAATTATATTTCGACAACGTCGCCACAACTTCTTGACCGGATCGAATTGTACAAAGAACGCCGCCCGATCTTCGATCTTTACAATATCGAACAGGATCTTCAGCAAAGCATCGAAAAGAAAGTCATGCTCAAAAACGGCGGCTATATTATCATCGAGCATACGGAAGCGCTGGTGTCCGTTGACGTCAATAGCGGACGGTTCATGGGCCGCGGCTCGTACGAAGAAAATTCGATGGCCGTCAATATGATCGCCGCTCGCGAAATCACACGCCAACTTCGCCTCCGCGACATCGGCGGTTTGATCGTCATCGATTTTATCGATCTGCACGACGAGCGCAATAAACGGAAGTTGTACGAAGAAATGAAACGCGAATTGCGCAAAGATCGCGCTAAATTTTCGATCCTACCGATGGATGAATACGGCCTGATCGAATTGACCCGCGAGCGTATTCGTCCGAGCATCATGTTTTCGCTCAGCGAGCCTTGCCCGGCTTGCTCCGGTACAGGCCGCGTCGGCAATCGCACGACGTTGTTTAACAAAATCGAACGCTGGATCCGGCGTTATAAACAGAAACATAAATTTTTCTCGCGGCTTGAAATCATCGTTCATCCGGACGTAATCGATTTGATCGAACTGAAGGCGCAGAAACTGCGCTGGAAATATTTTATCTTTGCGACCGTCACCGGCGAAGAAGAAATGCGGCTCGATGAATTTCGTGTCATCAATTCCAAGGGCGACGACATTACCGAAACGCACGTCGCGTGATGAATTGGATCGATTTAATCGGCTGGACCGGCAGCGCATTAGTCATCGCGGCGTACGCGCTGATCACGTATAACAAAATTTCAGCAAGCTCGATTGTGTATGCGTCGTTTAACCTGTTCGGCAGTTTATTCCTGATCATCAATACGGTGTATTACCATGCCATGCCTTCAGCCTTCGTCAATGTTGTCTGGCTTGGCATTGCAGCTTGGGCGTTAGTCCGAATTTTAAATAAAAGGAAAAGATAATACCAACAATGTTTCTTCATCCGACAACCGTTTACGGGCCCGTTCATTCCCGCCGATTAGGCCCATCGCTGGGCATCAATCTGTTGCCGGGCAAACGGAAAGTTTGTAATTTCGAATGCATTTATTGCGAATGCGGATGGACCGATACGGCGATTAAAGACAATTTGCCGACTGCATCAGAGTTTGAAGCCGCGTGTGAAAATAAATTAAAATCGATGAGAGAATCCGGCGAAGCGCTGAATTATATTTCGTTTGCCGGCAACGGCGAACCAACCTTGCATCCGGAATTTGACACGGTCATTGAAATCACACTGAAGCTTCGCCAGCAGTATTATCCGAAAGCGCGCATCGCCGTTTTTTCCAACGCCACGCGATTAAATCTATCAAACGTATTCGACGCGCTGAAAAAAATTGACGATCGGATCCTCAAATTAGACGCCGGCACGGAAAAGATGTTCCGGTTAATCGATATGCCCGATAATGGAATTACACTGGACTCAATTACTAAAAATCTGTCACAATTAAACGGCGATGTGACGATTCAGTCCATGTTCCTGCGCGGCGAATTTCGCGGTCATTTCATCGACAATACAACCGGCCATGAAACCGATGCATGGATTGAACGATTAAAAATCATTCATCCGAAAATGGTCATGCTGTACAGCCTTGACCGGCAGCCTCCTGCCGAAAATTTAGAAAAAATATCCAAAACAGAATTGGAATCTATTGTAAAAAAAGTAAATGAAGCCGGTATTCCGGCAGAAGCATTTTAAGCCCGGATTTAGAGAATCGTTCTGAATTCTATTAAGAAAGGTTGTCATGGAAGACACGCAATCAAAAAGTGATTTCAGAAAAGTCGCCATCAACAAAGTCGGCATAAAAAATATTCAATACCCGATTGCCATCACCAACCGGCGTGGCATCCGGCACAACACCGTAGGAACCTTTGCGATGTACGTGAACCTTCCGCACGACCAGAAAGGCACGCACATGAGCCGATTCATTGAAATTCTCAACGAACACAAAGATGATCTTACTTTGCTGACGGTTGAACGCATGATTGAATCGATGAAAGAAAAACTCGACGCCGAGCAAGCATTTTTAAACGTGAGTTTTCCTTATTTTCTCGAAAAAGAAGCGCCGGTTACGCGGAGTAAAAGCTTTATGAATTACACCGTCCGCATCGTGGGAGAAATTGTCCGCGATTCCGTCGATACCATTTTGGAGATTGACGTACCCGTAACGACGCTGTGTCCATGTTCAAAGTCGATCAGCGAATACGGCGCTCACAATCAGCGCGGATTGGTCACTGTTCGCGTCCGCTTCAATGATCACGACGCAAAAAATCCGATGGATATTGACGACCTGATTCATCTAGTCGAACAAACTTCCAGTTGCGAGGTTTTTGCCCTGCTCAAACGCGAAGACGAAAAATACGTGACGGAACAAGCTTACGAAAATCCCGTCTTTGTCGAAGACCTGGTGCGGGACATTGCATTGTCGTTATCTTCCGAAAAACGCATAACGTGGTACAGCGTGGAAGTGACCAACTTCGAAAGTATTCACAATCACGACGCGTACGCCTATATCGAACGCGATAAATCCAATTCATCGCATGCCCATGCATTTGAATCGGCCAACGCTACATCCGTCGCACACTCGTAATGCACACAGGAGCCTCATGCCATACCGAACGGTTATTCTAATTATTCTTTTTATGCAGTTGAATTCCGTCACATCCTGCGATTTGTTCAAACCCAAACCGGTATTCGACGGCGATTCCGCAATGCGGTACCTGGAAAAACAATGTTCATTTGGCCCGCGAAATCCCGGTTCCGAGGGCCACCGGCAATGTCTGGAATATCTTACGGAAGAATTAAAAAAATATTGCGACAACGTATCGCAGCAGCATTTTTTGTACACGGATAAACGCGACACAACCAAAAAACTTCAGGGAACCAATATCATTGCTTCGATCAATCTGCAGCCGAAATCAAAAAAGAGAATTTTGTTATGCGCACACTGGGACACGCGCCCGTGGGCGGATAAGGATCCTTTGAAAGAAAATCATGATAAACCGATTCTCGGCGCGAACGACGGTGCGTCAGGCGTGGCCGTATTACTTGAAATGGCGCGCATTCTCAAACAACAACCGCCGGATGTGGGCGTCGACATTATTTTGTTCGATATCGAAGATTACGGCGAACACAATGCCGAACTTTATCCCGACAGTTTAAATCCTTACTGCATCGGTTCTCAATATTTTGCGAAAAACAACAAAAATTACTTTCCGGCGTACGGTATTTTATTGGATATGGTCGGCTCCAAAAATCTTGATCTGCCCATCGAAGGGTTTTCCTATCAAAACGCCAAAGAAATTGTCAATAAAGTCTGGGATACCGCGAAAAAGCTTGAAAAACCTGCTTTCCGAAAAAGCATCGAGCAAAGCATTTACGACGATCACGTGCCATTGCAGCAAATCGGAATTCCATGCATCGACATCATCGATATGAATTTTTTTGAAACGTATCATCATACGTTGGCCGATACGCCGGACAAATGCAGCGCGGAAAGCCTGAAACAAGTCGGCGATGTGCTCGTGGAGGTTTTATATAATGAATGATTCCAATCCGTTTCGCATCCGCAAACAAGTCGGCCGCCATTCGCTCAATCCGATTCAACGCGTCGTCGAACTGAATGAATTTCTGAAAAAAAATAATTTAATTTCGAAAGAGCCGAAAAATGAACTCATTCGAAGAGTTGTTGGTCCTTCTGACAAAAAATAAAATTAAATTTGTTACTGTCGGAGGATTGGCTTGTGCATTTAATGGCTTCGTACGTCCCACTGAAGACGTCGATATCCTTATCGATAACGATGAACTCAACGTCAGCGAACTGATTCGGGTTCTTTCGGGATACCAAAAGGGTTATGCTCATGAATTAACACCAAAAGATTTTCCTGATCAAGAAGGATCGATACGCATCATTGAATTATTCCCCATCGATATTTTTGTCAGAATGTCTGGATTTCGCTATCGGGATGTTGCGCCTCATATCAAATATTTTTCAATTGAGAATCAAGACGTTCCCTACCTTGACCGGGAAATGTTGGTTACGCTAAAATCCAATTCATTACGGCCTCAGGATCAGTTAGACGTTCAAAAGCTCAAGAGTATGGGAGATGAATAAAATGCCTTACGAATATTTTCTTTTCGAAAAACACGACCGGATTGCAGCGATCACGATCAATCGCCCGCCGATGAACGTTCTGCATATTCCCGCAATTGCGGAACTCAATCGTATTTTGGACGCCGTGGTCAACGACGAAACGGTTCATTTTATTCTATTCAAAGGCGCGGGTGAAAAAGCGTTCTCTGCCGGCGTCGACATCAAAGATCATACTTTAGACAAAGTCGAAGGAATGCTGAAAAATTTTCACCAAATTTTTCGTACGCTCTATCGCTCATCGAAACTTTCAATGGCGTCGGTTCATGGATATTGTCTCGGCGGCGGGATGGAACTCGCTACATTTTGCGATCTGGTGATAGCGTCCGATAATACGGTTTTCGGGCAGCCGGAAATCAAAGTCGGCTGTTATCCGCCGGTGGCGGCGGCTTTGCTGCCGCGGCTTACCGGAGCTAAACGCGCGTTCGAGATCGCTATGCTTGGGGAAACATTTTCGGCACAACAGGCGCTGGCAATTGGGTTGATTAATCAGGTAGTCCCCTATCCGCAGCTTCAGAAAACAACGGACGATTGGATTGCAAAATTATCCAAAATGAGCGGCGCGGTATTGCATCATACCAAACGCGCGTTATTGGCTGGTGTCAATGAATCCTTCGACGCGGCATTGAATGAAGCCGAACGTATTTATCTCAATGACCTGATTCGAACCGATGACCTTACTGAAGGCGTTCAGGCGTTTATGGAAAAACGCAATCCATCTTGGAAACACCGGTAGCAAAAATGATTTTTCAATAGCACACGATGAACTTAGTGTCCGGCATGACAACGCACGGTGATGTCATGGTGAGCGCAGCTGAATCCTGACACCACATTGTATAATTCACTTCCGTAATTTTCCTGTCTCCGTATAACTCTACCTTTAAAATTATGAAACACTCGCTAATTCTACCGTGGATATTTTTTTTCCATGCAAGCATTATTGCGCAAAAGCCAGAGCTTGTCGTCCAGACCGGACATACCAATCAAGTTACCTCCGTCGCATTCAGTCCGGACGGTAAATTGGTTGCAAGCGGAAGCTGGGACTGGTCGGCAAAATTATGGGATGCGGAATCCGGGAAAGAACTACGTACTTATACTTCAAAAAATGTTTTTGCAGTAGCGATCAGTCCTGATGGAAAATGGCTGGCGGTAGCCGGCAGCGACACCATCGTCGCAATTTACGATATTGCCGAAAATAAAAAAGTCGCCTCACTCCCCGTGCAAACGATGGTTGCATCGCTGGCTTTCAGCCCGGACGGAAGAATCTTAGCAACCGGGCATGGCTATCCGTTGTGGTACAAACAACTCGTCGGCGTGGAATCACAGGACAACTCGATCCGTTTGTGGAATACAGAAAATTTTTCGCTCTTACGTACACTGCACGGCCCCACTCAGTTAACAACTTCTCTGGCGTTCTCGCCTTCAGGCGACCGGCTCGCAAGCGCCGGTGAAGACAGTACCGTCCGTGTTTGGGATTCTGAATCCGGCATTGAGTTAGTCAAAATTTCAGGCCACACTGACGTCGTTAATTGTGTGGCATTCAGCCCGGACGGCTACATTCTTGCAACAGGTTCCGACGATGAAACCATCCGTTTATTTTATGTTTTAAATGGCCGCGAATTAACCGCGCTCGAAAGCGCCGACGGGAAAATTCACACCGTGCAATTTCATCCTGACGGCCACACTTTGGCCACTGGAGGAGACAATGGCGTCATTCGCCTGTGGAATCTGAGTCACGGAGAAATTTCTGAAACCGTCGGTATTCACGATGAAGCCGTAACCTCCCTTGAATTCAGCGCTGACGGCAATTCACTGCTCAGCGGCAGCGCGGATCAAACCATTCGCATTTGGAACTTGAAAGACAACTCTGAAAAAATTGCGCTCACCGGTTATGCCGAGGGTAATAATTCTATCGCTATCGACAAAAAAAATCAACTGCTTGCACTCGGAAGCAAGGATCATTCTGTCAAATTGTGGAATCTCCATGAAGGAAAATTGCGAACGATCTTAAGGGGACACCGGCAACCGGTGTATCCCGTGGGTTTTGCGCAGAACGAACGCCTTTTAGTCAGCAGCGGGTATGACTCCACCATCATCATCTGGGACGTCGTCGCACGGAAAAAAATTCGTACGATTCAGGCGCACACTTCCATCGTTGCGATGGCAGTCAATCGTTCACAAAATTATGCAGCCGTTGCCGGCAACGATACGATGATCCGCGTTTACGATCTTAATTCAGGAAAACTCCGCCGTACGCTAAAAGGCCATCAGCGGATTC